>CAILBQ010000044.1 GCA_903832475.1 uncultured Acidobacteriota bacterium
CTCGCCTGCCTCACCGCCGGCATCATTTTCCATCAGATTGAGTCGCAAAGACACGACGTGCTGAGCGTCGTCCAGCAGCACGCAGGAGACGGAAGCAGGGCCTTTACGCTCCAGGTAAACGAATCAACCCTTGGTCCATCCATCGGCGGCCGCCCCATGGTCCTGACTGTCCTCTACGACGCCGGCGATGGAGACAAAGTCGCCACCGCCCTCAGCAACGATCCCGACCCAACGCTCAGGATCGGCTTGGAGAAGTCAACCGACGCAACTCCTGTCACTCCCATCGGCAGAATCACTCTCAAACGGGCCACCTACGGCCCCGTCCCCACCGAGACCACCGGCTGGTGGATCACCGCCTGCCTCATGCTCTTTATCGCCTCCTACGCGTCAGGCCCTGGAGTCGTGGTTTGGCTCATGCTTTCCGAGCTGATGCCCACCCGCATTCGCGCCCTCGGCATGGGGGTCGCGCTTCTGCTGAATCAGGGAATTTCTACATTGATCGCCGGCGTCTTCCTGCCCGTTGTGGGCAACCACGGCTACTTCGCCATGTTCTTCTTTTGGGCAGGATGCACCGTGTTCTATTTCCTGACCTCAGCCTTCCTGCTGCCGGAGACCAAGGGACGCTCCCTCGAAGAGATCGAAATGTACTTCGACAAAGGCTCCGCTAAAGCCACGGCCTGAGAAGGATCGCATTTCTGTTTTGCCGGAACTGCGCCCCAGGCTGCACAATGGAGGATCTGCATGGAATCGTTACCATGAACGCCCTCCATGCCCCAGGAGAGACAGCATGAATAAGAAGCAGACGAACGGCATGACGCGGCGCGATGTGATTGGGGGTTTGTCGACTCTGGGCGCTGTCTCAGCCCTAGGCGTTCCCACCAGCCTGTTGGGCGCCGCCACACCGGCTCCCAAAGTTGCGGTCAAGCCCTCTCTCGAATATCCGGTCAACTGCTTCCAGGGCACCGGCGGTCACGGACACACCTACCCCGGCGCCACCGTCCCCTTCGGTATGGTCCAACTCAGCCCCGACACCTTCAACGATGAATGGGACTGGTGCTCCGGCTATCATTCGACCGACACCTCCATCATGGGCTTCAGCCACACCCATCTCAGCGGCACCGGCTGCGGCGACCTGCTCGATTTCCTCGTCGCCCCATGCACCGGCGAAATGAAACTGGTTCCCGGAGACCGCAAGAATCCCTCCGCCGGCTACCGCTCTACCTTCGACAAAAAAACCGAAGTCGCCTCCCCTGGCTATTACCGCGTGCTCCTATCCAACTCCGGCATCCAGGCGCAACTGACCGCGACCGAGCACGCCGGCCTGCATAAGTACACCTTTCCAGCCAGCGATTCAGCGCACTTCGTCGTCGACCTGGCCCACATCTACGGCCCCATCGACAAAAACCTTGAATGGTCCAGCGCCCAAGTCTCCGGCAGCGACACTTTGCTCGTCGGCCACATGACCAATTCCTGGGGAGCCAAGCGGGAAATGTTCGCCGCGCTCCAGTTCTCGCGCCCGTTCGACAAAGTCGACATCTACGTGGACGGCAAGCCTGCCTCATCTTCCGAAGTCCGCGGCAAAGCCATCCAGGCGGTCGTTCATTACAAGACCCACGCCAAGGAAGAACTCCTCATCCGCGCCGGCCTCTCCGGCACCGGCCTGGACGGCGCGCAAAAGAACCTTAAAGCCGAAATTCCCGACTGGGACTTCCGCAAGATCCAGTCCGACGCCGAGCGCAAGTGGTACGCCGAGCTGGCCAAGATCCAGGTCGAGACCCCCAACCGCAACCTGCGCACCCTCTTCTACACCTCGCTCTACCACTCCATGCTTGGCCCAACGCTGTTCGACGACGTCGATGGCCAGTACCGAGGCATGGATGGCAAAAATCATCAGCTTGAATCCGGCCAGCGCAACTACACCACCTTTTCGCTCTGGGACACCTACCGCGCCGAGCATCCGCTCTTCACCCTGATCCACGCCGACCGCGTCCCCGACATGGTCAACAGCCTCATCGCCATGGCCGAGCAGAGCCCCGCCGGCATGCCCGTTTGGCCCCTTCAAGGCACCGAAACCGGCACCATGACCGGCTACCATTCCGCCTCGGTGATGGCCGAGGCCTGCGCCAAGGGCATTCCAGGCATCGACTGGCAGCGCGCCTACACCGTCATGCACAAGCGGGCTTTTGTCGACGATTATCGAGGCCTCAATTTCTATCGCAAGATGGGCTACATCCCCTGCGATCTCGAAGACGAATCCGTCTCGAAGACCCTCGAATACGACTACAACGACTGGGCCGTCGCCCACGTCGCCAAAAAGGTCGGCGAAGACACCGACGCCAGTGTCCTCGTCGAACGCAGCCGCAACTACCGCAACTACTACGACAAATCCGTCGGCTTCCTGCGCCCCAAGTTTGAAAACGGCAAATGGGCCATCCCTTTCGACCCCATTGACATGGGCCACTGGTCGCAATGGCGCGACTACACCGAATCCAACGCCTGGCAAACCACCTTCGGCATCCAGCACGACGTCACCAGCTACATCGAGCTCATGGGAGGCGATGCGGCATTTCTCGCCAAGCTCGACCAGCTTTTCGACGGCCCTTCCACGCTGCCCAAAGACGCCCCACCCGACATCGCCGGCCTCATCGGCCAGTACGCGCACGGCAACGAGCCCAGCCACCACATCGCTTACCTTTACGCCTTCGCCGGCCAGCCGTACAAGACGCAGCAGCGCATCCACCAGATCTGCACTACGCTCTATTCCAACAATCTCGACGGCATGGCCGGCAATGAAGACTGTGGTCAAATGTCCGCCTGGTACCTGCTCAGTGCCATCGGCTTTTATTCCGTCGACCCGGTCAGCACCAAGTACATCCTCGGCACGCCAATGTTCGAAAAAGTGACCCTGAACCTGGCCGGCGGCAAGGAACTGATCATCGAGTCCAGACGCCAGACCCCGGACAGCATCTACGTCAACGCGGTCCAGTTCAACGGGCAGAATCACCCCCGCTCCTGGTTCTCCCACGCCGACATCGTGCACGGCGGCCAATTCACCTTCCACTTGGAAAAGAAGCCAAATGAACAATTTGCAAGCGCCGTCGAAGATCGGCCCAAATCAGACCTCGAGCTCTCCCAGAAGTCTTGATGAATCGCCAATGCGCAGTGAGAGGGGCCGGTTTTCACACCTCGCGGAAAAACTCGGTTCGAGGAGCTTTTGTAACAGGGCACGGCTTCAGTCGTGCCGATGAAAGTCAATAAAATGCTTGGGCTTTATGCCCTGCCATCCTCGCAAAGGCCTTAAGACGCGGCAAAAAGGGCGTTTTTCCGCAGCCTGTAGACTTCTGCTGCCCATCCATTACTTTCAATCCCTGATGTTGCTAACTAATCCTTTAGTTGGTAGTCTATCTCGACAGGCCGCCGCTTTCACAAAGCTCAGGCCGAGAGAAATATGCCTCCCAAAAAGTCCATCACGCTGACCGAAGCCGAGCTGAGGCTGATGAAAATTCTCTGGAACCGTGGAGAATCCGGTGTCAGCGATCTGGTCGCCGCCATGCCCGATGGCGAAGCACTGGCCTACAACTCGGTGCTCACCACGGTGCGAATTTTGGAGCAAAAGGGCTACGTCGAGCATCGACAAGAAGGGCGGGCTTTTGTGTACTGGCCTTGCGTGGCCGAGCACGAAGCAAGCCGCTCCGAGGTCCGGCACGTGCTCAGTCGCTTTTTCGGCAACTCCCGCGAAAGGCTGCTGCTCTCATTATTGGGAGATGAAGAGATTTCACCGGCCGAACTGCAGCGCTTGAAACTGGCCATCAGTGAAGCCGCCGACGATCTCGTGGAGGGTGAGTGATCATGTCGCACTGGCTGACTATCTACAATTCCTTCTCATCCACAGACTTCCATGCCCATTCCCTTGCCACTCTGTTCCAAAGTGCCTCGGAAATGGCATCTGCGTCTCTGGTCAGCATCGTCTGGCAGAGCGCGGTGTTCACCGGCTCGTTGGCGCTCATTCTCAAACTCGCGCCACGCACCACGGCGTCGCTCCGCTTTGCAATCTGGTCGGTAGCCATGCTGGCCTTGGTTTTGCCGCCGTTCGCTGGCTTGCTCCCGCAACTTGGATCGGCCCACCGCATCGCCGCGAATGTCACCACTGCGCCGTCCAGCACGGCGTGGCTGCTAGTCGATGAGCGCTGGAGCCTGGCGATCGGCGCTCTCTGGCTTTCCGCTTCTCTGTACCGCGCCATTGCTCTTTTGAAGCACTCCTTTCGCCTTCGCAGGCTGTGGACCACGGCAGCCCCTGTGCAGAGTGCCGCAGACTACGTTTCGTCCACCACCCGGAAGCCGGTACAGATCTGCACGACCAGACTTCTCGATCGCCCCGGCGTCATCGGGTTTCGTTCCCCGCGCATCCTGATTCCGGAGTGGCTTTACGCCCAGCTCGCGCCCGCGGAGGTGAAGC
>CAILBQ010000045.1 GCA_903832475.1 uncultured Acidobacteriota bacterium
CCGCCCGCTCGCCCCTCCCGCTCGCCCTGCCCTCCTCTCACGCCGCCTGCCGCCTGCCGCGCTGTGCGCGCCAACCCTAAACCCAAACCCCAGTGCACGCCCATCGGGTTATCCGAGAAGTGGCCCATGCTGCGCCACATGTGCGTGTAATCGCCCATCGGAATGTCGTTGGTCGCGATGTTATGCGCGATCCTCGCCTTCAGACCGTCCCATCCATGCGACTCAATCAGTCCCAGAATCGGCACCAGCAGCGCGCCGCCCCAGATCAGCACAAACTGCAGCACTTCATTGAAGATCGCCGAACGCAATCCGCCCAGCGCCACATACGAAGCCACCGCCAGCGAAGAAACGATGATCGAGAAATTCAGATCCCACCCGAGAACAACCTTCATCACCTCGGCCATCGCGAACATGTTCACGCCGCTCATCAGCACCGTCATGAACGCAAACGAGAACGCCGCCACCACGCTCGATCCCTGCCCGAACCGCATCTTCAAATACCCAGGCACCGAGTGCGTCTTGCACACGTAATAGAAGGGCATCATCACCATGCCCAGGAAGAGCATCGCCGGGATCGCGCCGATCCAGTACCAGTGCGCCGCCAAAATCCCATATTGGTACGCCGATCCCGCCCAGCCCATCAACTCCAGCGACCCCAGGTTCGCCGACACAAAGCTCAACCCAGCAATCCACGCCGTCATTTCCCGCCCGGCCATGAAAAACTCTTCGCTGGTATTCGCCCGCTTCTTCAAGTAGAAGCCGATCCAGATCACCATGACGAAGTAGATGGCAATGACCGCAATGTCCAGCAATCCAAGATGCGCCAACGAGGGAGCGCCTGCGGCGGCCGCCAGGGAAGAAAGAACACGTGCCGGCGAGGAAAGAACGGCGCCGGAGAGAAGCGAGGTTGTTGCCAGTGCGTGCATTCCATCACCTGCCTGGGAGCGTTCGTGAGAAAAACGGTGTTTCTTGATGCGAACCCTAGTAAATGGGTTTACCTGCGTACCTGTCAAGCGAATTGCGGTAGGGGCTCGTCTTCCGCCCGGAACATGGAAAGCCCGTCTGCAGGCCAGCCGTCCAGCCTCGACGATCAAACCCGAAGCCACCGGCTTCTGTCCACAAAAACCCGCGGAAACAGTGCATCTCGTTTGAGAAATCGTTTACCGGACCAAGACTACCAGACAATCCGCTACTTGAAAACCCTCCTACCCATTTCCTCCTTGTCACCACCGCCCGCGAACGGTACCTTGAAGTATGGAACCTCCTATCCTCGTTCCCGCCTTACCAATTCCAAGCATTTCTGCGCCTCCCCGGCGTTGTTGTCCCTCCATCTTCACTTCCAGGAGTCACGCCTAATGTCATCTCCAGTCCTCGATCCCTCTGCCTGTAGCGGCGTCTCCCGACGCAACTTCATGCGTATCGCCGCCGCCACTTCCGCGCTCGCCTCCATGCCCATCTTCACCGAGTCCCGCCTCGCTTTCGCCCAGCGTCCTCACTTCGCCGACCCCAATAAGGGCATTCACATCGACGCCAACGAAAATCCTCTCGGACCCAGCGAAAAGGCCCGCCAGGCCATGCTCGACATCATCCCCAAGGGCGGACGATACGAATTCCCCATGCAGATGGAGCTGGCCGAAGTCTTCGCCAAGCAGGAAGGCCTCGACCCTGAATCGGTCATGCCCTACGCCGGCTCAAGCGAGCCTCTCCACTACACCGTGCTCGCCTTCACCGGCCCCTCCAAACCCCTGGTCATTGCCGATCCCGGATACGAAGCACCCATGTGGGCCGCCAAGGTCTCCCAGGCGCCCGTCCTGAAGGTGCCGCTGGCTGACCCCAAAGGCGCAGCGACTCACGACGTCAAGGCCATGCTCGCCGCTTCCTCGACACCCGGCGTCATCTATATCTGCAATCCCAACAACCCTACCGGTACCATCACCAGCCCCGAAGACATCGAATACGTCGTGGCCAATGCCCCCAAGGGCACCATCGTCATGATTGACGAGGCCTACATTCATCTCTCCGATGTGCCCTCGTCATTGCACTTCGTGAAAGAAGGCAAAGATGTCGTCGTCCTGCGCACCTTCTCGAAGCTCTACGGCATGGCCGGCATCCGCATGGGATTTGCAGTCGCTCGCCCCGACATCCTCAAAAAGCTTGAGGTCTTCGGCGGCCAGAACTCTCTGCCCATTACCGCCATTGCTGCCGCCAAGGCCAGCCTGATCGATACCGAACTCGTCCCAGCGCGCAAGAAGCTCATCGGCGAGATCCGCACCGAAAACCTCGCCTGGCTTAAGAACGAGGGCTATGCCTGCACACCGTCCGTCAGCAACTGCTTCATGCTTGACGTCAAACGTCCCGGCGGAGAAGTCCTCGCGGCCATGGCCAAGAAGGAAGTCTACATTGGCCGCATCTGGCCTGCCTGGCCCACTCAGGTTCGCATCACCGTCGGCACCCGCCAAGAGATGGCAACCTTCCAGAAGACCTTCAAGGAAGTCATGGCATCCTCCACTGCCGGCCTCAAACCCGAGCCGCTCCACCAGCGTCTCCAGGCCACTCCCTTCTCTCACCTCTCGTAACTCCAACAAGTCAGCAAAATCGACAGCAAAGCCCCGGCCATCACCGGGGCTTTCTGCTGTCGGCTATCCATCGCCCTTCTGCGTGTCTACCCACAACCGCGTCATCCTGAGCGAACGAACTTAGTCGCAGGATCGGCGTCTCTTCTCTGCACGTCTCCCCAGAACAACGGGTGCCCCATCCTTGACGGCCTCATCGTCAAGGGTGGGATGAACAAGGGACCATTGGCACGTTCCCCAAAAAGAAAACGGCGCCCAGATCGCTCTGGACGCCGTTGCTGACTGCTTTAGGCCTGGCTTAG
>CAILBQ010000046.1 GCA_903832475.1 uncultured Acidobacteriota bacterium
AACCAATTGACCATTCGTATACGTATTGTGAATGCTAGCTCCATTACTTGGGGTAACGTCTGTCAATCGTCCTGCACCGTCGTAAAGAAAGTCTTCGGTCGCGAGCAGCGTGAAGTTCCCGCCACCAGTGTACACTTGCGTTTCCTTATGTACGACAAGGCCGGCAGGATTTTGTATCGTTACATCCATCGTCGAGATATTTGGGACCAAATAGATGTTGGGTACACCCTGACCTCCGTAAGACGAAAATGAGTCGCCGCCGCTGGGATTTGACGTCCCATGCCAAACATTCGTCCGAAAATAGAGCACTCCTGAATTGGAAACCGTGAAGGTTCCCCCGCTATAATTTCCCAGGTAATATCCCATCGAATCCTGTGTCGTGTCGGGTCGTTGTGCCAATAATGTCTGGTTGTACAAGTCTGGATTGGAGCCTATCGGGAAACTAATCTGAGAGGTACTTTGAATCGACGACGTGGCAGATGCATAGTCGTTAATCTGCAAGTTTGTATATGACGAGGCGGTGACCAGTGTGGGTACCGTTGTTCGCTGACCCGTTTGCACGTTGGAAATATAGTATTTGCGACTACTCTCGTTCCTGTATCGCCCGGAATAATCTGCTAGGTAATCATAGGCGATGGAACTGCCCACAGAGATAGCTGCGGCCTGCACAGTACTCGGGGAGCTTAGGAATGGATGCGATTCGATAGCTACCTGACCTCTCCGGTTCCAATCGTCGTAATACAAGAAACTGGTCCAATTTTGCTTAGGGTCCGTGACTGATTGAATTTGGCGATAATTCCCAGGAGTAGCGTTATTAATGTTATATACGTAAGACGTACTAAGTGCGGGACTACTCGTTCCGGTCGACACAACTATCTGTGTAATTTCTTCTCCCCATGGCTGAGTAACGTAGTGATAGTCTGTGACACTCGCCTTTTGAACCCCGGTCGAGTCGGACACGGTGACAGTGTCGTCTCGTGCTGCTGGATTGCTTCCGCCAACCGGAACACTGGAATGGTTGGTTAGCCGTAGCCAAGTTATACCGTCGCCCTCCTGAAGTTGCCAAACATAAGTGCCTGAGGAAACAGTCCCCGATACTAACGTTAACAGTGAAACGCGAACAACCGCCGGCGAAGATGTGTTGTTCGATTCTGTCAGTCGAAGGGAGCTTCCAGTCGGAGCAGAGACCTGGATTGTTCTCCACGGCAACGCACCCGAATTAGGTGAATAGCTGTTCGTCGAGGTGCTCCACGTCGCATCAGTGGTATTGTAGAAGTTAAAGGTATACCCGCCACCTGCGTTATCGGAGAGGATCAAAACGGTTTGAGGCGTACCAACCTGCAGCAGACGGTTGTTTGAGGCCCCATCGTAAACAACTTGAATTTGCCCGTTGTTTGCCGGTACAGCATAGTAGAGGCGATCGCGAGTGGCCGGACTATTTGTAAGGTCCAATTGCTTAAATATGATTCGCCCAGCACTTCGCCCCGTTCTAAGGCCGCCTAATCCGACCTCCCATGTAATGGCTTTTCCGATATCTATTCCGCTCAATGAACCCGCATCCGCTCTGCTCGCTTCCGCGAGTGGACGCAGCTCCAATGTGTAGTTGTCGTTGATCGGAATTGTGGGACTATACGACATTGTCGAATAGGTCTGACTCCAGCCGTCGGTCAAAACCCCATTGATATAGATGCTATACCCTTTGGGCGCCGTAAAATTTGTAGTATAATTGCCACTATAAGTATATTCGTGAGTGCTGTTATTATAGTTTCCCACAATCGCGCCATTAACGCTGAAGGTATATTGTTTGCTTGGGCTGAGCCCAGCAGTTGCTACGGTACTTTCCCCGGCGTTAACGTTTACGGCGACACTACCGCCGCCGTTTTCGCCATTGACTGTCATCGTTAAACCGCCACCAAAGCCGTTGAATATCGCTGAGAACCCCACTCCTTCGATAAAGGGTGATGGCGTCACAGCTCGGAGCGGCAGGTCCACAAAAGCGAATACCAGGACTAAGAATAGTTTCTTCATAATATCGCCCCTATCTATTTCAGAAACTGGCCGCTGGGCTTTACTGTCGCCGCTGCGGGAAGACGTACAGATGGTGGAGTAAATATCTCCAGGCTGACCGCCCGAGTTTCGACAACACTTTCGGAATTCGCTTTGTCTGAGAACGGCGTATTGTTGACCGGCGACGCATTTGCGACTTGCGAGACTTGAGCCAAGGATCCATGCGAGAAACCCACGGGCGCCTGGTTTCCACCATTTTTTCCCAACTGCGATACACTTGATGGAGCAGCCGGTACGCTTGGAACGCTTTCTCGAATCACAGCGAATTGGCTAAGATTCCAAGGAATATTGGCACCAGCCGAGACCGATACTTCGACCGAGTTCCCGAGAATAGTCTTGATCGGGTAACTAACCTGACTGCCGTCCAACGAGATAACGACATTAGTTCCCTGGAAGGAATAAACGATTGCGATCGGCGCAGCTGCGGTACCTTGGTCGTCCAAGGCAATAGTGAAGGGCAACTCAACGGTTTGCCGTTCATTAAGGATCAAAATAAGCTTACCGACATTGGCCTCTCGTGATAAGACCAATGCCGATGATCCTATCTCCAGAGCCGGCCAATCCTTTGCGTCGATCCCAATTGTTGGAGTGGTAGTAGTCTGGATGGTCAAATTGCCGAGATCAAATATCCTGCTAATCTGAGCGCCCGCAGGTAGCGTAAAATCGGCTTGGAAATTGGGATCCAAATTGTTTGCTCCTGAGACGCTCCATCGCGCTAGGGTTTGAATACTCTCATTCGCAGCCAACTGTGTGGCCTGAAGATTAGTCGCTAAAGCCATTAGGCTAAGGGGTACAAAAATAGTGCGCATAGGATCGGGTGCGGTCAGCCGTTGATTGGGGACTTAAGAAGCTCAGCTTTATCCCGACCAATTGAGTCGCGCAGGGCGGTTAGATTTGAATCGTTCGGCAGAAGGGAAAGCGCTTGGGTGACATCACGGACAGCTTGCACCGGGTTGCCAAGATACCTTCCACGGATGAGCGCTAAGTTCCCCAGATAGCCAGCCTTGATTACGGGTTCTGAATCCGGTGTACGTGCCAATACGGATACCAACGATTGCTCGGCTGCTCGAAAAAATAACTCGGCTTCGACCGATTTCCCCGCTGCCAAGAGGCGATGTCCAATTTGAATTGCGGCACTGCTATAGTCGCCGTCCGGATCAAATTGGCACCATGCAGGCGCACTAAGCGTCTTTAGCCGCACTAGCGCTGTTGATACAGTCTCCTTTCCGCCAATTATACCAGCGGCCATATCAGCCCGCGCTTGGATCACTGTCATGTATGCGCCAAGATTCGAAGCGCTCGGGGTGGTAGATACAGTCTGTGCGCCCGCTTGCGCCACGTGCATTACGCACATCAGGACCAACTTGCTTGCATTTGTTAGGATACCTAGCTTCCAGCGCGATTTGATAAAGGTTTTCAAAATTGTTTACGGGTTGATATTTGCTGATTCGCACGAGCGGGAAGCTAGTGGCGAGTGGGGAAACACAAACTGTTCACTGTTTAGATTCGGGGCAGGAAGCATTCCAGAATGGAGTTCATTTTGGTTCTCTAGCAGCCTTGTAAAATGCAACCGTGTCCCATCGTATAATTCATGTCACGGAACATTATTACGTAAATTTACGTTGTTGCACGGCAGGGAGCCCTTCTAGCGTTCGTCACAAGAAACGCATAGATACAAGCAGGGGAAGTACTGTGACCGACAACGACGAGAGATTTTTGTCCATCAATTCCATAAAATGCAGGAGCCTCAATTCTGCAGTTGCCTAAGAGTTTTCGCGCCCATAAGCGGCACCCTCGGCGAGGTCGGCGATTTACTTTTTATTGTTCGATTGTCGAAAAATTGTACGATTCCATACGGCGATTCGTTAGTAGAGTCGCGCATGTGACCCACACAGCCGCCCTTTATCGAGACTTTCCGACTCGATGAGACCGGCATTGCGGAAGCTGACGATCCCCGTGTGGGTAGTGAGGGCCGATACAGAGTCTGAACTCAGAACCCGGCTATAAGCATATGCTTTTCCTGCTCCGCAGGGACGCCCTTCGGGGGCGCCCCTTTTTTGTCCGTTTATGAGCTGCGAGGCGTACGAAGATGGGCGGGTTGACTTGTCAGCATCATAGCGGTGGCAGATCCGGCATGACCAGCTCCCCAAGCTGCTCGAATGCCGAACCGATGGCGTACTGAAACTGCTCCCAGGTGTCAGCCTTCTTCCTGAACTTGTCCGGAAGGGACGCCTTGAAGGCTCTCCCGAGGCGCAAGGCCATCCGACGTTGGGCCGCCCCGGGCACTGAACGCTTCTGGTACATGTAGCCGACCAGCTTGTGGTTCTTTCCTTTGTACTCGCGTACCCCGTAGATGAGCCTGTTTTTGAGGTGACTGTTGGTCAGGCGCTCGATCCGGTCCTTGATGGACTCCGAAAGTGCTAGCGCCGGGTCCGGACCATAGAGAAACGCGTGGATCTCGGCCTGTTCCTCTGGCGTTGTGCCGGCCAGGACGTCGTGATCGTACAGGTACTGCTGGTACTCGGAGCCCGTACAGCCCCCGTAATGCACGCCCATGGCCAGCTCCTGCCGGTTCATTTGCTCGATGGTGTCGCGCTTGGGCAGCGCCAGCGAGCATGCGGCCGGCGAGCCCGAAGGTAGATGCGCAAGGCCGTATGGGGCCCCGGCCTGCCGGAGCGAGTAGTTGATGCCAGCTACTGTGAACTTCTTCGAGCCCACCTCCAAACCCCATGCACCCGACTTCGTCTGGTACCATGACGCCTTGCGCGCTTTGATCAGCGCGTCGACCTTCCCTGGCGGATCGATGGCGAGGTCCTTCACCAGCTCCCGTAGGCTCGCCGTCTTTGGCTGCTTGAAGTCCTGGGCTCGAGCGTACAGGCCCGCGCCAGGGATGAGCCCAAGCTGCGGCGGGCACCATGCGAGTGAGTTCATGTGGATGAGCTGCCGCCTGGAGAACGTCAGCGAGCGCCGCGTCAGAGGGTCGTAATTGCAGACCACCAGATGCACGTGCGGGTGGTCCTTGTCGCCGTGGGCGGCCGCGACGTACATGCTGTTCGGGGCGAACCTCGCTAGCCACGCGTCGTTCGCAGCCTTCAGGCGCTCCACCGCATCCGCATAGGCATCCTCGCCGCACTTCTCCACTGAGATGACCACCGAGAGGTGGTTGCGCTGCGCCCGGCCCTTGAAGTGGCCGTCGAGCACCTTGGAGAGCATGAGGGGCTTCGTGCGGTCGACCCCCACCGGCAAGTTCGTCTCCGACCAAAGCAGCCGGTCGCGCATATCCCGCTCGTTGGCGCCGGGATCCCGGTACACTTCCGGTTTCAGTACATGGTGCAGCAGGGGGCTGGAGCCGAGCTTGTTTGCGGACTTCAGGATGACGGTGGCGCGCAGCAGGTTCATGCGGCCTCCCTCGCCAGCCAGGCCTCGACCTGTACCAGCTTCCCCGGGTCCTCGATGATGGCCAGTCCTTCCTCGGCCAGCTGCTGGATGCCCTCCCGCTCACCCGCCGCGTGCTTCCTGAGCACTTTCTGACAGCAATGTTCGACGGCCTGGGGACGGCAGAGGGTGTTGCCATACAGAGCCGGGAAGCGCTTGAGGAGGGTGAACGCCTCGGAAAAGGTGCGGGGGTTGTCCGGACTGGACCGGAGCCAGCCGATCAGAGGGTTCGAAGGGTCTCGGGTTGAGTACCGGAATGGAAAGGGATCCCAGCGTTTGAAGAATTTGTGGCGATAGGCCCGGAATGGCCCTTCCAATGCGTTATAAGCACCGAAGGCAATGAATGGCTGTACTGTACCTACCATGATGCGATTGGCCCGTTCTAGGACGTCCAGATGGGCACAGTGAGCAGACCAAAAGGCGTGAAGCTGAGGGACTGTGGAACCTCGAGGGATTATCAGGCGGGTCTGGTACAAAGTGCTCATACAAGGATTGTACAAAAAATGGAGGTGTTGCCGCATGGGCCGGCAACAGAAGGAGGGGGTGTTGACAGGGAAAGGACCGGAGCAAGATAGAGTTTCCGGCATCAGCCGGAAACTCTGCGCTCGGGTCGGCCTGACGGCCTCTCCTTGCTTTACCATGGCGCGCCTGACGTCTTGCCCCTAGCATTGCTCCTCGTGGAAAAGGACTATCCCCGCCCTTCCCGGCCCGAATTCTTCGAACTGATGCTGCTTCTGTTTAACGAGAGGGCCGACAAGCTGGGTATGCTGGAAGCGCAAGTGGCGCCTGATTCAAAGCCGGACCACCTGAAGGCCGTCACTGCGCCCTCAAAGTTCGGCTGGGAGCTCCATGTATACAAACACAAGATGGATCTCGTCTGGAACTGGAACCGACTGACAGTAGACTTCCTGACTTTCACTCCCACATTCAGGGACGGCAGCGCCCCTGTCTTCGGCGGGGAAATCGATGTTCCGATACCCAAGAAGGACTGGGGGCGCCTGCTGGCGGACTTACGGACCGACGCCCATGTTCCGGTGAAACCTGTGACAGGGTTAAACTTCGGGGATTGACCGCTTCTAGACGGCGCGAGAGGGCGTTGGAACGGAAGAAGAGCTCTTATTTTTCGTCCACTAGCATCTGCAGGGACGTTTTTCGTACACTGCTTCTATGAAGCGGTATATCTTCTCTGTTGTATCCGGCCACGCGAAACTGATGACTGACGAGTGGCTGCGCTTAACCTGGGCATCCTTCGGTACCGAAGATCCCAGCCTCGCATACTTGCGCATCACGCGCTTCCGGCTCGATCCCGACGATCTCGCCGACATCTACCTCCTCGAGAAACATCGGTACAAGAATCCATCGATAGCCATTGCCAAGCGCTTTGAATCTTATGCGACCGAGACAGCGGCGGGGCTGGCTGAAATTTTCAAGAATCCACGTTTCAAGGTACTGTACGTTTGCGTAGAGACTACCCAGGACACCTATGACTTAACCGTACTTCAGGACATCCACCCCATCGCCATCTCGGGCAGCAAGGACTCCCCTGTACCGACCATCGATCAGAAGAAAGCCACGATCTTCATCAAGAATGTGATCGCGCAGAAAGCACAACCCTTGAAGCGGGAGCTGGAGGCCGCCAAACAGAAAGCTGCGGCAGAAATTGCCAGCTCAGGCGGTATAGACATCTAAGCTTGACCGCAGTCTGCAGCCCAAGAAAAGAGGCGCACCGGTAAAGGTGCGCCTCTTTGGCTAGCCATATCTGGATTCTTCAACGCCTGCC
>CAILBQ010000047.1 GCA_903832475.1 uncultured Acidobacteriota bacterium
GACTGGAGTTCAGACGTGTGCTCTTCCGATCTTCTCGGAGCGTATCTTCAGCCCCGCGCGCTGAGGATTCACCACGACCGGCCGAAACGTCCCATCGTATTCCTTACCCGGCCGGGGGTAGGAGGCCTCGTAATAGGTGGTCAAGTCGGCGACCATCTGTTCCATCGACTTGCTCATGCGATCACCGAAGATGTAGCTGCCGCCGGTTTGCTCGGCCATGCGCTGCATGTCGGGATTTTCGTTCTTCTCCTGCGAAGGATCGACCCCGGCATGCGACAGATCGAAGCTCCGCCCACCGCCCCCGGCACCCGCCGGCGCGGCAGAACCCAGGCCGCCTGGACCCGCGTCCACCGACCCCATTAGAACCGGATGGCTGGCGTCGCCGACAGGCGAGTTGGTGTCGACCACGTAGATGCTGACGCCGGCCCGCGCCGCCGACCCCGTGATGGACTCAATCGCCGCCTTGGCATGCGAGTCTGCCTGCTTGTCCTGGTTGGACGCAAAGTAGAGGATGGCTTTTCTTTGCGAGAGATCCTGCTCGGCCTCGGTGAGGGCCTGCAAACCCGCCAGAGTCGGCCGGATGTGCTGATTCTGAGCAATGGTGTTCGCACTCTTCAGCGCCGCGTAGAGCGCCTGCGCCAGAACGCGCTCGTGCGCCGTGGCTTTCTTGCCCGCTTTGTCCGCACCGCTCATGGCGATCGAAATCTGATCCGCCTCGATGGCGTTGGCCGTCCCTTCATCGATGCCCGGCTTGCCCGGCGAGGTGGCAGCGTAAACGGCCTCGGCGAGCAGCTTGCGGTCGGAGGTGAAACCCTGCTGAAGCGTCAGCCTGCGCTCAATGCTGAAGACGGCAAATGCGAAGCTGCCGGGGAACGCCGACTTGAGAATCTTCTCCGCGACCGCGCGCTCGTCCTTCATCAGCGTCACGCTCGATTGCGGAGTCAGTCCACGCTCCGCACTGGGACGATCGAAAACCAGCGTGATCAGGTGTTCAGACGGCTGAGAACGGTCGACCAGGCGAAGGCTTGTGAGTTTGACCGGAGCGCCCGCGTCGGTGACGACGAGGTCTTCGGGTTTGAGGTCGAGGACCTCTTTGCCTTTTTTGTCATGCACCACGAGATCGAGCACGACGGCATCGTCCGCAGGCGACGTGCGCGCGTCGGATGGGCGAGTGTCGGGCGCGTGAGTCTCGGCTACGTTTGCGGTCTGTGGCGACTGCCCGGCGGATTGGAAAGCCGCCGACAGAACGGCCAGGTAGAGACTCCACGCGATTGCTTGCTTCATTGCTCCCTGCGCTGCCTGGTAGATCTTCGCCTGTCTCGCCATCGCGTTCAGCAAGCAGGCCAACCAAAGGATTTGAGGCCGATCATACCATCAAGAAGCTACGGCACGCACCTTCCGATTGTCATGACAAGATCGGGGGAAATCGTTTTACTCCAGGGCGAAAGACCAGAGTGCGTCCCGCGAGACGGCTGTCATCATGACGCAATGCGGAAGGAGCTGCGTTGTTCTCCCGTCCAGCGGATCTGTGTTCGATCGGCTACGATCCATCAGACTGGCGACGTGCGTTGGACAGGATGGGCTTTAAATCAAAGGCAGCCGAAGTTCCTTCACTGTAATCAGGATGACATTTCATTGGAGTAGCGGTCCTTGACTGGACGCTTCAACGTGAGCGAAGAATGTGCCAACAACTCGTAACGGGTTGGTTCGCACCGTTTGCCGGAGAGACCACCGCCTCGGACTTCTTCACTGCTGTCATTCTGACGCGCAGAGGAAGGTTCTGCGGTAACTCCCCCATCACGTCCAATGGATTTGGATCAGCTACAGCCAACGATGTCGCCTGAAGGAAGCGACTTCAACTGCGTCATGTCACTCAAAGCAACGTCTTCGGTTCGGTCCCATTGGGTATAAATGGAACGTGATGCGAAAACCGGTAACAACTTTCTTACTGTTTATAGTCACGGTGGCCATCGCGGCCTCTCCTTTCGAAGACTACGCTCAGGCGCCGACAGGAACGCAGGTCGGATCGACCAAACCTGTGCGAACCACTGCGAAAAAGAATTCGCCAAAGCTAGATCGCCAAAATGTGGTTACGCCGGGTGCCTGGTCAGCCGCAACAATATCCCTTTTCGGTACCTGGTCGGCTTTCGATGACAACCCGGACCGGCACATATCGTTCCAATCCCCTGACCGATTGAAAACCATACAGGTCGATGGCCCCCTAGTCACCCTGGAAATCGGCGGCAGGAGCTTCGAGACCGGCATAAACAGCGAATCGAAGCACGACGCAGAACTCGGCTGGGCACCGGACTCCACCAAGTTTTTCGTCACCTGGTCCGAGAGCGGAGAGTTGGGTCCCTGGCATATGCAGGTGTATGCAGCCGACGATTCTGGGATTCACGAATTTCCCAAAGTCGAGGAGACGGCTCGAAAGGACTATGAGCAACGAGTCCGGAAGTTACCGATCGACCCTGAAGTCAATACTCCAGCATTGAAGCACTTTTGGGAGATCGCAGAATATTGCGAACCCTACCACGTGATCGGCGCACGCTGGCTCAATGCCTCCCGGGAGATTTTGCTTTCAGTTCTCATCCGAAACACGGGCGATTGCAGGTATTCAAGTCAATTCAATGTGTATCGCGTAAACGCTACGACGGGGGAAATCGTGCAGCGTTTCACCGCTACAGAAGGACACCGGCGTTTCGGTGACAAGGACCTGCCTCTGATTTCACGCTGAACAGTCAGAGAGCAACGTATGTTGCCACATCGATCGAGTGCCGAAAGGCGAGTCCTCACGGACGAAAGTTCTTGGGTCTCGGAGTGCGGTCGCTTAGTATCCGGCTATACCTATGCGACCTTCTTTCCGTCCTTCTTTCTTTTGTGCTGCCCTTTTCTGGGCTTGCGCGCTGGCGGCCGGCGCCTTGGGCGAGAGTCCAAAGCCCGGCGAAAAAATCGTGGTCAAGGTCGTCGTCGTCACCATGTTTGAAGTGGGCGAGGACACCGGCGACCAACCCGGCGAGTTGCAGTACTGGGTGGAGCGCGATCATTTGGACAAGGTCTACCCGCTGCCGGCGGCCTATCACGATGCCCGCATGAACGACGATGGCGAGCTGGCCATCGTCACCGGCCAGGGGACGGCGCATGCCGCGGCAACCATCATGGCGCTAGGGCTCGATCCGCGCTTCGATCTGACGCGTGCCTTCTGGCTGATTGCGGGCATCGCCGGCGGCAGTCCGGACCGGGTTTCGCTGGGGTCGGCGGTGTGGGCCAACTGGGTCGTCGACGGCGACCTGGGGTACGAGATCGATGCGCGGGAGATGCCGCCCGACCCCGCCGTATGGCCGACCGGCATGATTCCACTGCGGAAGACGAAACCGTATGAGGAGCCGATGGCGGCGCTGCCGGGGCAGGTCTTCCAGACCAATCGCGGGCTGATGGACTGGGCCTATGGGCTGACGAAAGATGTGCAGCTCAAGGATTCCGATCACCTGAAAGACATTCGCGGGCATTTCGAGGGAGCGATGGCCGGGAAGCCTCCGCTGGTGCTGCGAGGGGACGAGATTTCCGCCTCGAAGTACTGGCACGGGAAGCTGCTGGACGCCTGGGCGACGCGCTGGATGAGCTACTTCACCGCCGGCAAAGGCGTCTTCGCGACGTCGGCGATGGAAGACACCGGGACGCTGCGCTCGCTCGAATTCCTCGCCAAAGCCGGTAAGGTTGACTACCAGCGCGTGCTGGTCCTGCGCACCGTCTCCAACTTCGACCAACAGCCCAAAGGCATGGACGCGGCCACCAGCTTATCCAGCCAGCGCATCGGGCAGTACGGTGCGTATCTACCCTCTCTCGAAGCGGCATACTCCGTGGGCCACGTGGTCGTCGGTGACTTGATCAAGAACTGGCCAAGATACGAGGGAAAAGTGCCGAAAGACAAGGATTGAGGAACTGGAAATGGTAAGGACGATGGTGAGGCTAGCGGCAATTCTGATCCTTGGAGCGATTCTCGCTCCCTTATTGATCGGGCAAATCGGGGCGGGAACGATATGCGTCGCACCCCTTCCGAAACAACTGCCGAAGACCGCAGCGACTCCAGAGCTGTTCTGTCCCTCAGGAAAGCTATCGTTCAAGATCGATGGCGAGAAGGCCGTTCCGTGGTCACGAGAAGAGTCGGCTGAGATCGCGGGCCTGGACCTGAATCAACGTCACCGGGTTGTCGTCCTGTGCGACGGCAAGGCGCAACAATCGTTCAGCTTTCGCTTTTCAGAATTCAAGGAACAACAGCTTTGCCTGTTTTTGAATGACCTGTACCAGACGGCGCAGCTCTGGGAGCGAAAGCGCTCTCCATGGTGCAAATGCCGCTGATCCCGCGGGTTTCCCGTTTTGGAACGAGGAGAATGCTGTGTTGCGCATCCTTACCCCCAAAACGCGCATAATGAAAAAGTTACGCGGAAGTTCTGTCGGCAACGCCCCAGAAGGGAATGAAAGTGTCCACAAACATGTCGCAAAACGTCGCAAAAGCGCACTCAAAACAAGGATTAACCAGCATGGAATGAGCTGTTTAAGGCGAAAACCGGGTACCCCCACCCCCTTCCCCGTTTTCAGCCATCTCAGACGCAAAAAAGCCCGGAAATCAATTCGATTCCGGGCCTTGGTTGTTGCCGGTTGTAAGTTTTTGCGGCGAAGCCGCGATCCGCCGTGCGCGCAGCACCTAGCTGAAGAGGTCTTTCATCTTGTTGAGCATGTTGCGGCTTGCCGGTTTGTTTTCGATGGACATGCTGTCGGCCAGTTGCTTGACGAGTTCGCGCTGCAGACGGGAAAGCTTTTTGGGTGTCTGAATCATGACTTCGACGATGAGGTCCCCGCGGCCGTGCTCGTTCAGGTGCGGAACGCCGTGGCTGCGGATACGGAATTCCTTGCCGTTTTGGGTGCCCTCGGGAATTTTGAGGGTGACTTCGCCATCGAGCGCGGGTATTTCAATCTCATCGCCCAGCGCGGCTTGCGGAAAGGAGATAGGCACGACGCAGTGCAGGTCGTAGCCGTCGCGCTCGAAGAAGTCATGAGGGCGAACGGTGAGAACGACGTAGAGGTCGCCGCGTGGGCCGCCGA
>CAILBQ010000048.1 GCA_903832475.1 uncultured Acidobacteriota bacterium
GCACGCCACTGGTTTCAAATCATGCGCAACTGCGGCGACGAAGTCCGCGAGATCCTCCACGATGGCTGCCCCGTCGCATGCCTTGGTGAATTCCCCTTCGCCTACGTCAACGCCTTCACCTCGCACGTCAACGTCGGCTTCTTCCAGGGCGCATCTCTGCCCGACCCAGCCCACCTGCTCGAAGGTGCCGGTAAATTCATGCGTCACGTCAAGCTGCGCCCCTCAGAGGCCACCGAAACGGCCTCCCTCACCAGGCTCATCGAGGCTGCATACGCCGACATCAAATCCCGCATCGAACGAGGCTAACTCTTTTACTTTGCCTTTGCCCTTGCCTTTCTTTCTGTCATTCCCCTCAGGGGAATCTGCTGTTGCTTCTGCCTTTGCCCTTGCCTTTCTTTCTGTCATTCCCCTCAGGGGAATCTGCTTCTGAAATCTCCGGCCACCCATTCTTCAAACGCGGACCCAGCACTCCATGCCCATCCGCTGCCTCTTCAGAACGAGCTTGTTCGGACGGGCAGCAGGAACAAAGCCATCAGATTCAGCAGCAGCAGGCTTCCCCCCACCACAATCCATGCCCAATTGGCCAAGGTTAGCCGGGCATTTCGATCATGCCCTGGCACCTTCTCTGCATTGATCCGGTTTGCGTACGCTTGAACAGGAAGCAAGAACAGAAACCCAGCCATAGAAATAAGATTCCCAGGCATGGGAAGCACCCCGGATAACTCAACAATGATCCTCAAGAGCGCCAGTGCAAGCATCGGCGGCCCCGGCGGAAGTCCAATTCCCACCCCATAGCGCCTTATCCGGCGAAAGCACGGATAACAGAAGATCAATGCGAAAACCGCTCGAACGGCTGGGCTCAAGCCTTTCTGTTCTCGCACCCTCACTCGTTGCCAGTTGCGATAAAACCAATAGAGTTCGTAGAGCCCCAGGGTACATACCGACATCACCGCTAACTTCCAAAGCGAGACCACGAAAAACGGCGGTAACTCCGCAGGAGCAATTTCCTCCGCCTGCACAGGCGCAGAACTTATCGCCGACTCATCCCCCACATGCCCCATCCCGCACTGCGCACAAACACCAGATTCCTCGGGAATAGTCGAACCACATACAGGACAATCCATAATTAGCCCTTCGCTCTCTTGAAGATCCTGAATGCGATTCGGCTTTACAACTTACCCCGCCCACCCGTTACTCTAATCCCCCGGCTCCACCAAAAACTGCTCCAGCTTCCCATCCGGATACGTATACGTCGTCACCGTCAACCGCTTCCCCGGATACACCACGCGAAACGCCCGAAACGTCATCCCTCCGCGCAGCTCATCGGCCACCTGTCGGAACGTCAGCGGCTCACCCAGCGGTCCTAAACTCGAAGCAAAATCCTTCACCGCCTCTGCCGAAAAATAATCGCTCAGATTCGGCGCCAGCAGCCCACGATCCACCTTGCCATGCTGCAAGTCCCGATACATCCCCACTGTCAGCTTCTCCGCATCCGTCTGCGCCCCTCCGCCCACCACCCCCGCCACCAGCTGCGCAATCTCGCCCGCCCCACTCGCCATGTGATTGGTCAGCACCGCGACCGCGACTCCATCATCCACAAGCACCTCGTTATCCGAAACAAACCCCGTCACTTCCCCCGAATGCTCAATCGACCGATGCCCGTCGCGTTCCCTGACCTCCACCCCCAGCCCATACTCCGTCCCCTTGCCATCCTTGAGCTTCACCTCGGTGAACATCTCCTTGTAACTCTCCGGCTTCATCACCGACCGCGCGATCAGACTCTCATCCCACAGCGCCAGGTCATGCCCCGTCATCGCCAGCTCGCCCGCCGCAAACATCCACCCCTTCCCTTCCTTCGGAGCCAGCCTCAGCGGCCCCAGCGCATACCGGATATACGGCGTCGCATCCGTCGACGTCAGCTTCGCCTCATCCGAATCCCACACCGACTTCATCCCCAGCGGATGAAAAATATGCTCCCCCAGAAACTCCATCAGCTTCTGCCCGCTTACCTTCTCCACAATCAACCCGGCAATCACATAATTCGTATTCGAATACTGCCACTTCGTCCCCGGCTCAAAGTCCAGCGGCTTCTTCGCCCACGTGTCCAGAATCTGCTGCGCCGTCTCCGGCTTCATCATCGGCGTCATCAGGTAGTCCTCCGGCCAGTAATCCTGGTATCCCGACGTATGGCTCAGAATCTGCCGGATCGTCACCTCGTCCCCGCGCGTCAATCCCGGCACATACTTCCCCACCGCATCGTCCAGCGACAGCTTTCCCTGCTCCTGCAAAATCAGGATCGCCGCCGCCGTAAACTGCTTTGACACCGACCCGATCGAATACCGCATCTCCGGCGTCGCTTGCTTGTTTGGATCGACATGCGCCAGCCCGTACGCATGCGTGTAGACAAGCTTCCCACCTTTCACCACCGCCACCGACGCCGAAGGCACCCCGCGCTGCTCAATCACCTGCTCCGCGATCCTGTCGATACGCCCCTTCAACCCCGTATCGATCGCGTCCACAACCTGCGCCGCACCCTGCACGGACGCGGCCGCAACAATCGCTGCCACAGCTACCCACCGAACCAGCAAACCAGCTCCATTCATCTGCATCTCTCCCTGAAACCTTCTCTGCATCACACTACATCAGCAAGCTATCCAACGCGCTCCACCGTCAGCACCGTGATGTCATCGTCCTGGCCAAACGCCTGTGCCGCGTCCGCAATCTGTGCGGCCGACCCCATGCTCAACTCCGCCGTTCGCTCAAAGCCAAGCAACTCACCTTTCGCTGTCCGCGCCTCCACCACGCCATCTGTCACGAGCGTCAGCCGTCCCTGCGGGTCTAGTTGAAACGTAGTCTCAACGTAGGTCGCCTCTTCCGTCAGGCCCAGCGGCAGCCCGCTCTCGACCGCGATCTCCCGCCCCTGGCAATACGGCGGGATGTGCCCAGCGTTCGCCGCCGTGACCCAGCCATCCACGCCCACCCGCAGTACCAGGCAGGTGGTAAATCCCCCGCGGCTTCGCCCCTGCAATTTGTGATTCATCCCCTGCAAGATTGCGGCTGGACTGCTGGTCGTCTCCACCAGCGCTTGCAGCCTTCCCACCAGCAGCGAAACCATCATCGCCGCCGACATCCCTTTCCCGCTCACATCACCGATCACCGCCAGCAAGCCGCCTCCAGCAATCGGCAAAATCTGAAAGAAGTCCCCTCCCACCTCGCCAAAGGGCCGATACACGCACGCAACCTCAAATCCCTCGACCGAGGGAATCTCCTCCGGCACCAGCACCTGCTGCACCACTCTCGCTGACTCAATCTCCGCCGACAAGCGCTGCTTTTCCGCCCGGTCGCGCATCAGCACCCGGGCAAGCACAATCAGCGTGGTGACCCCCAGCGCCGTCAGCGTCATCGCCGTCAGGCGAACCCGCCATCCCCCGATGTAGAGAAAGTTCGTCTGACCGGTGGCTTTGGCGATCGTCGGAAAAATCGTCATCCGCACCAGAAAATGCAAAGACAAGGCCGCCGAAATCATCCGCTCCACTCGGCCGCCCCGCCGGAACCCCAGATAAAGCAGGATCCCCAAAGGAATCTCCGATACCGCCCCAAGGTCGCGAAGCCCCCTCAACGACGGCACCCACGCCCCCAGAAACACCAGAAAATAAAATGGCCAGAAAAGGCGCGTCCAGCGCCGGTTTGGGATGCTCAGCGCCTGCCCGGCCACCTCCACAATCACTCCGACAGCCATCGCGCGCAGCGTCCAGTCAATGGGATCCGCCCCCGCGTATTCCATGAATTGTTCCAGCCCCAGCAGCACATAGAAAAAACTGAGGATCCGGAATACCTTGAAATCCGCGGCAATCAGCCACAGAGAAAGGAACGCAATTGACAGCGATAGCTCGAGAACACCCAGAATCAGGTCCGGACTCTGGTGCAGCCGGTCCGCCATCGACATCGGAGTCATCAACGGATTGAGCGAAATCGGAAATCCCGCCGCTGCCAGCAACAACGGACTTCCCAGAGCACCGAGGATCACCATCCCTGCGCTCCCGCCCGTGCAATTGTCAGCACCGTAATATCGTCATCCTGCCCAAAGGCCCGCGCCGCATCCGCAATTGCTTCCGCCGATTGCTTCGCAATCGACGCTGTCCTCTCAAATCCAAATAGCTCCCCCGCAGCGCTTCTCGCTTCGACTACCCCATCGGTGAGCAACGTAAGTTGATCTCCAGGGTGCAGTGTTAGAACCGTCTCGACATAGTGCGCGTCTGCTGAAATCCCCAACGGCAACCCGAATTCACTGTCCACTTCGCTGCCGTTCCGATAAGCCGCGGGATGTCCTGCGTTGGCCATCGTGCATTGTCCTTTCGCCTCCACTCGCACGATCAGACAGGTGGTGAAGCCGCCGCGGCTCCGCCCCAGCACCCGCCGATTCAGTCCTGCCATCAGCTCTGCCGGACTATCCGTCGACTCCATCAGCGTATGCAGGCTCCCCACCAGCAGCGAAACCAGCATGGCTGCGGAGACACCTTTGCCGCTTACGTCTCCGATCGCGATCAGCATGCTTCCGTCCACCAGCGGCACCAGCTGAAAGAAATCGCCGCCAAGTTCGCCAAAGGGCCGGTACACCGACCGCACCTCAAAGCCCGGCACCGAAATTTGCTCCTCCGGAATGATCATCTGCTGGATGGCCCTTGCCGCCTCAACCTCTGTCATCAGTCTCTGCCGGTCGCGCCGATCACGAATCAACTCACCCACAAATACCGCCAGCGTCACCGCGCCCAGCAGCGTCAGTGCGCTCCCGGTAAGTGGCCACTGCCAGCCACCGATGCTGATCGCATTCTTGATCCCCAATACTTGCCGCAAGCTCGGGGCAAGCGTCAGCCGTATCAGAAAAAGCCCGGCGAACGCCACCGCGATCGTGCGATCGGTAGTCTTGGGCCGGCGCAGGCCCACCACCACGAACACCGCCAGAAGCGGCTCGGACAGCACAATCGGCAAATCCCGCACCATCGCCATGCCAGGGAACGATCCCGCCACCAGCGAAAACAGGATCACAATCCAGAACAGGCGAATCAAGCGGCGATGTGGAACCTGCAACGCCTCGGCGCCAGTCGCCAGCACAAACCCAACCGGAAGGCAGCGCAGTGGCCACGTCGCCTCAAAGCCATACGCGTACTCCGCGTACTGCTCAAGGCAGACAGCGCCAAACAGCAGCCCGGCCGCGCGAAACACCGGAAAGTCCCTCGCCGATCGCCACAACGAAAGAAAGGCAATGGCCAGGCAAACATCCAGCGTGCCGAGGATCGACAGGGGCGTTCGATGAAAGAGCTCCACCAGCGCGGATGCATCGGGCGCCACACTGAAAACAAGCAAGGGCGGCGTCATGCGCATTCCTCACCTTGCCTGCCGGCTCTCCGCCCTGCGATTTCATCAACCCGACGTTGTGCGTACATCGCAGGCAGTTGCTCCCGCAACACCCTGCACTTCAACCAAAAAACAACAAGGCGCATGGCCCCAACTATAGCAAGCTGAAAGCCACGCGCCGCCTTGTTACTTTCTTATTGCCCCTGCCCCAGCGAATACCCAGGCTCTCCATCGAACGTGTACAGATTCTCCACCTTGATGAAGTCCAGCCCCAGCCCGTCAATCCTCTTCAGCAGATCCAGTACCTGCCGCGGCGCAACCTTCATCTCGCACGGCCCGGTCGGCGTGGCATGGAACCGGCATCGCCAGTGATCCGTGCAGAAAGTCTCCGCAAACCCGTTCGGCCATACCTTCACCCCGCGATTGGTGATCATCGACAACGGCAGGCAAGCGTTCTCCGCTGCCTTCAACCGCTCGCCCAGTTCGTTCGGATCAGTTCCCCGCCAGTGCAGGAACACATCCACCCCCACCAGTTGCTTCACCGCCGCCGCCTTGCGATGTTCCACTGCCGGCGCGTCAAGCTCTCTCTCCGCGAACTCTTCCGTCGCATACCGCACCGGCGCCAGCCGTTGCGGCCTCAGACCCAGCCGCGCGATCACCGCGTCGGCAAACTCCCGCGTCCCTGCCTGCTTGGTGCTCGTTCCCGGAGTGAAAATGTCCGCCGTCGCGATCCCGTCTTCGATCGTGCGCAGCCACGCGTTGTGAATGCGCTCCGCCTGTTCCGGCATCCGCAAATGCACCAGCATCATCACCGCCGACAGCAGCAGTCCCGAAGGATTGGCAATGTTCTGTCCCGCAATCTGCGGAGCCGAACCATGGATCGCCTCGAACATCGCTGCCTGCGTCCCGAAATTCGCGCTCGGCGCCAGCCCCACCGAACCCGCCACCTGCGCGGCAATATCCGAGATGATATCCCCGTACAGATTCAGCGTCACCACCACGTCGAACATCTCCGGCGTATCCGCCAGCCGCGCCGCGCCAATGTCGATGATCAAATGCTCGTTCTCAATCTCCGGATACTCCTTCGCGATCTCGTCAAAGACGCGATGAAACAGCCCATCCGTCTTCTTCATGATGTTGTCCTTGGTCATGCACGTCACCCGGCGCCGCCCAGTCCGCCGCGCAAATTCAAACGCATGCCGCACAATCTTCTCGCACCCTGGCCGGCTCACCAGCTTCAGGCACTGCACCACTTCGTCCGTCTGCTGGTGCTCGATCCCGCCGTACAAGTCCTCCTCGTTCTCTCGCACAATCACCACGTCCATGCGCGGATGCCCCGTCTGCACAAATGGCGCATACGCCACGCACGGCCGCACATTCGCATACAGCCCCAGCGTCTTGCGCAGCGTCACGTTCAAGCTCTTGTACCCGCCCCCCTGCGGCGTCGTGATTGGAGCCTTCAGCAGCACCCGGTTGCGCCGGATCGACTCCCACGCCTCCGCCGCCAGCCCCGACGTCACGCCCCTCTTGTAAACCGCCTCGCCTACCTCAATCTCCTCAAACTCCAGAGGAGCACCACTCGCCTCCAGCACCCGCAGCACCGCCGCCATAATCTCCGGGCCAATCCCGTCGCCATGCGCTACCGTGATCGGCACCTTCACCTCAGCCGGACTCTTCGCCAGCCCCTCTAGAACATCCTCAACAGCGCTTGCCATCCGATATCCCCTCCTGAAACATGAATTCACTTCTTATGACACCAAATATACTATTTAAAAGTTGTATATTAAAAGTACTATTTTGGAATTGATATATTAGTTTTCGTGAAGCCGGAGTCTGAACCTCGCAAGTGGACCTTCCTCACCAACCACGCCCACGTGTTGCTCTCGATCGCCGAAAATCCTGAACTGCGCATGCGCGAGATCGCCCATCGCGTCGGCATCACCGAGCACGCCGTCCAGCGCGTCATCGACGACCTCGCCGCCGGGGGCTACCTCGAAATCACCCGCGAAGGCCGTCGCAACCGCTACCGCATAGCCGAGCACCGCCCCCTTCGCCACCCCAACGAACAACACTGCGAAATTAACGCCATCGTCGACACCGTGCTCGCCAGCCGCCATCCAACCACCAGCTAGAAAGTCACTCGATAATTGCCCTTCCGGAGGGAGCTGGGCATTTGTCCCCTTGAATAACCAGCCCAGGGAACAAGGCCTTCAAAGCTTGCGGAAAACTCGAGGAAGAGGGCTTTGTGAAAGGGCACGACTTCAGTCGTGCCGCTAAGGTAAACCGACGAAAGGGCTTTAGCCCCTGCTAACTTCACGAAAGCGGCAAAGTTTAGCGACTCCGGCCTTTCTTCGCAGTCTGTTCTGGCCCGGACGAACGTAATCAAGTAGAACGATCTTGCCGCACGAGGAAAGCTCACATAAAGGATCACCACCATGGAAAAGCTTCTTCAAGGCCATCAGCACTTCCTCAACGAGATCTTCCCCGTCCGCCGGGAGCAGTACAAGCTGCTCGCCGACCGCCAAAGCCCCCGCTGGCTCTTCATCACCTGCGCCGACTCCCGCATCGTCCCCGACCTCATCCTCGGTACCGATCCCGGCGACCTCTTCATCACCCGCAACGCCGGCAACATTGTCCCCGCCGCCAGCGACGGCGACGACGGCGTCGCCGCCACCATCGAGTACGCCGTCGAAGTGCTCCACGTCCGCCACGTCATCCTCTGCGGCCACTCCGACTGCGGCGCCCTCAAAGCCGCCCTCGACCAAAAAAGCCTCAAAAATCTGCCTCGCGCCCGCCGCTGGCTCAATCACGTCGAAGGCGCCTTTACCCACAAGCAGCCCCCCCGCCCCGAAGAAGGCGAACACGCCGAACTCGCCGCCCTCATCCGCGGCAACGTCATCGCCCAGCTCGCCAACCTCAAATCCCAGCCTGCCGTCGCCTCCGCCATCCTCCACGGCCGCCTCACCGTCCACGGCTGGTACTACGACATCCTCTCCGGCCGCATCGAGGCCTACAACGAGCAATTCCGCCAGTTCCAACCCCTCCTCGGCTCCATGGACTAAACTGGAACTCTCAAACGCAGCCCTCCCAAACCAGCTTTCCAAACAGATCCATAAGGACCAACCATGCGTTCGGTCACCCTCCTTGCAGCACTCTTCCTCGCCGCCCTTTCGGCTGTCGCCGCTCCCCCGTCAATCCTCGGCCATGTGACCCCTTCGTCATATGTCAATGACCACTTCCACTTCGCCTACGATTGGCCAAAGATTCTTTCCCCCATCGACAACGCCACCCTCAGTGTCCCCCCACCCACCGCCAATCAATTCGTCCTCTTCTCTGCCCAGCAGAAAAACACGGTGTATGGCGTCATCATCATGGCTCTCCGCCAGACCCCTTCCCCCGGATACGCCGGTTTCAAGAATGGCAATGACTTGCTCAGCCAGATGCTCACCCACTTCCATCCGGAAAACCACATGACCGTCTCCCATAGAATGACCGTTACCAGCCCCGCAGGTCTGAAGTTCGATGAAGTCGACTACCAGGCCAACGGGCAATTCTGTTCCGGCATGGCCACCCAGATCGGTGACTTCCTCATCGTCTTCCGAATCAATGCCGGCTCCGCCAGCGACCTCTCCATCCTCACCAAATCCGCCCTCGCCACTCGCAAGCTCAACTGACGCCTGCGATAACGTAGAAAGCGCAAGTATCTGCATGGCACGGTTTGCTTTTTTCCATTAGACTAGTCGATAGACCAGTATGAAAATCGGAGTCTCTCTCATGAATTCTGCAGTTGGCTCCTACGAATTGAAGACAAAAACTTCCGAGATCCTCCGCAAGGTCGAACGTGGCGAAAGGTTCACCATCACGCTCCGCGGAAAGCCCGTCGCAGAAATCGTGCCCATCTCTGGCCGCACCCCGGAACGACAGCAGGAAATCGATGCCGCGGTCATCGGCATCCTGAACTTTCCACGAGGCAAGGGAATTTCTAGCGACTCCCTCCTCGACATGATCCGCGAAGGCAGAAAGTAACACCCCTTGACTCTCATCCTCGATGCCTCTGCCGCACTCTCCTGGATGATGGATCGCGAAAATGCCGACGAGGCCCGCATCTCGTTCGAAATCCTCTTCCACATCCAGCGAGGCTCCGCTACCGTCCCCTTGCTTTGGTTCACTGAAGTCTTGAACGGCGTCCTGGTCGCAGAGCGTAGATCTTTGATCGCCCCCCAGAATGCAACCGCTTTTCTCGTCTTGCTGGAAGCCCTCCCAATCGACCTGGACCGGGCGGCGTCAAAACTCGTCGCGTCGCCAGTTCTTTCTCTCGCCCGCGCCCACAACCTCACCGCCTACGACGCCACCTATTTGGAACTCGCGGCGAGGAAGAACGCTCCTCTTGCCACGTTTGACCAAAAATTGGCCAAGGCCGCCCGCTCCGCCGGCATCTCCGTCTTCGGCGACAACTGATACTGCACGGCGCAAAACTCCCTCCCCAACCCACGACGAACCGGCAAACCATCCGGTCCTCGGCCGTCTGCCCTTTTTTGCTCACTCCCTCACAAAAACCCACTCACCTAAACTTGACAATAAGTCACTCACCTGTCATTCTGAATGAGTAAAGTTTCGACTCTGAACAGGCAGGTATCCTCCAACATGGCAAAAATCATCGGTATCGATCTCGGAACCACCAACTCCTGCGTCGCCGTCCTCGAAGGCGGCGAGCCCAAAGTGATCCCCAACGAAGAGGGCTCTCGCACCACCCCCTCCATCGTTGCCTTCACCAAGACCGGCGAACGCCTGGTCGGCCAGGTCGCCAAGCGCCAGGCCATCACCAACCCCGAAAACACCATCTTCTCCATCAAGCGCTTCATGGGTCGCCGCTTCAACGAAGTCAACGACGAAATGAAGATGGTTCCCTACAAGGTTGAGCAGCAGGGCGACCACATCGTTGTCGTGGCCCAGGGCAAGCCCTACACCGCTCCCGAAATCTCCGCGATGATCCTGCAGAAGCTCAAGAAGGCCGCCGAAGCCTACCTCGGCGAGACCGTCACGGAAGCTGTCATCACCGTCCCTGCCTACTTCAATGACGCCCAGCGTCAGGCCACCAAGGACGCAGGCAAGATTGCCGGCCTCGACGTCAAGCGCATCGTCAACGAGCCCACGGCTGCCGCCCTCGCCTACGGCCTCGACAAAAAGAAGGAAGAAACCATCGCCGTCTATGACTTCGGCGGCGGCACCTTCGACATCTCCATCCTCGAAGTCGGCGAAGGCGTCATCGAGGTCAAGTCCACCAATGGCGACACCCACCTCGGCGGCGACAATCTCGATCAGCGCATCGTCGACTGGCTCATCTCCGAATTCAAGTCCGAATCCGGCCTCGACCTCGCCTCCAAGGGCAACGAAATGGCCCTCCAGCGCCTGAAAGACGCGGCCGAAAAGGCCAAGATCGAGCTCTCTACCACCATGGAGACCGAAATCAACCTGCCCTTCGTCACCGCCGACGCGTCTGGCCCCAAGCACTTGGTCCGCAAGCTGACCCGCGCCAAGCTCGAGCAGCTCGTCGACGACCTCCTCATGCGCTCCCTCGAGCCCACCAAGAAGGCCCTCGCCGACGCCGGCATTACCGCCAACAAGGTCGACGAAGTCGTCCTCGTCGGCGGCCAGACCCGCATGCCCAAGATCCAGGAACTGGTCAAGGCCCTCTTCGGCAAGGAACCTCATCGCGGCGTGAACCCTGACGAAGTCGTCGCCATCGGCGCAGCCGTCCAGGCGGGCGTTCTCGCCGGCGACGTCAAGGATCTGTTGCTCCTCGATGTGACACCTCTGACTCTCGCCATCGAGACCCTCGGCGGCGTTGCCACTCCCATGATTCCGCGCAACACCACCATCCCCACCAAGAAGTCCGAGACCTTCTCGACGGCTGCCGATTCGCAGACCGAAGTCGAAGTCCACGTCCTTCAAGGCGAGCGACCGATGGCTGCGCAGAACCGCACCCTGGGCAAGTTCAAGCTCTCCGGCATTCCTCCGGCGCAGCGCGGCATTCCCCAGATCGAAGTCACCTTCGACATCGACGCCAACGGCATCCTTAACGTCACCGCCAAGGATCAGGCCACCGGCAAAGACCAGCGCATCACCATCACTTCGTCCAGCGGTCTCTCCAAGGAAGAAGTCGAGCGCATGGCCAAGGAAGCCGAAGCCCACGCGGCCGAGGACAAGGAAGCGCGCGAGCAGATCGAAGCCCGCAACTCTCTCGACTCCCTCGCCTACAACATCGAAAAGATGCTGAAGGAGGCCGGCGACAAGGTCCAGGGCAGCGAGCGGTCTGAAGTTGAGTCCGCCCTCGCCGAAGCCCGCAAGACCCTCGAAGGCAGCCCCTCGGTCGCTGAATTGAAAGCCGCTCAGGAGAAACTCACCACCACCAGCCACAAGATGGCCGAAGTCCTCTACAAAGCCAACGCAGCCCAGGGCGCAGCAGGCGCTCCCGGCAGCGAAGGCGCCCCCACCGGCGAACCCACAGCCGAAAGCAAGAAGGACGAAAACGTCATCGACGCAGAATACGTCGACGTCGAAGAGAAAAAGTAAACTAGCCGGGACTAGCCGCCCAGGCATCCGCCACTCCCCGGAATGGCAAAAACCAAACCACTGCACCACTCAACGGGGTGGGAGACATCAAAAGTCTCCCACCCCGTCTTCTTTGCGTTGACTTACCCCTCCCCCACCAAGGGTCATTAGCCAGGAGGGCATCTGTCATCCTGACCACAGCGCTGGATCTGCTTCTGCCTTTGCCTTTGCTTTCCGCTTTTGCCCTTGTTTTTCTTTCTGTCATTCCCCTTAGGGGAATCTGCTTCTTTCTTTGCCCTTGCTTGTCAAACCCTCATGGGAATGTTTTCTGTAACATGACAATCCTCAATTGCCTAGGTTAAAAATTAGGTTGATCTTAGTCATGACCTCGACTGGCTCACCATCGTCGAAAAACGGCCAATAGGCCCAGCCCTGTGCCGCATTCATCGCAGCCTCTCTCAACATGGTTGGCCCACTCTCAGGCTGCAGTTTCGAGGGCTTTCCATCTTTTCCGATGAGTGCCGCTATGACGACCGTTCCTGAGGTGTGGCTCTGCTTGGCGATGACCGGATAGTGAGGGTAAGCCTGACTGATTAACATGCCATTTGCTGCTCCGCTCAAGATTGAGATTGGAGGCGTGATCAGTTTTGCGTCAGCGGAGGGGGTGAAAACTGCATCGTCTAATGGCATCGAGAGTGCTTCCAGGGAATCGACATGCAGTGCAGCAAGCGGCGTGTTTTGTTGAACCAACTTGAGCTCTCGAGGAATGTATCGGCCTTGGAACAGGACCACACCGTTCCGCACCACTTGTCTTAGGCCTTCTCCGGTAATGCTAACTCTAAGAACGGGCTTGTCTGTATTCACGCAGTAAGAGGGGCCAAGCGTCTTCCCAAAGTTGTCTGCCTTGGGTGGCGGTGCAACTTTCGCAGTCGCACAGGTGAGGTGTACCGTCCCGAAACTCTCGTCTTTGAGAGAAAAGACCTGCGTCTGCAAGAAATCAGTCGGGGGTATGGGCTCGACGAGATCAGCGCGGGTCTGTTCGATGAGATAGGACGGAAGCGTAGCTGAACCGGATTCGAGGATCCCGGCATCCGTCCAGTAGACGGTCCGGATGAAATTCTTTCCTGTGTAGGTGATGCGTCGCCTATGGTGCGAAGCCCAGAACTCTTCGATCGTCCCTTCATCCGTTGATTTCCCTTGAGCATCAAGCAGCTTGTAACTCGCTTTCAAATGCCACGGCTGAAGACCTGAACTCACGAGTCCGTTCGATTGGCTAACCAAAGACATCAGTTCCTTTGGATCGGTAGGCATTGGCGGCGTGCTAGTTAAAGACTGCCCATAAGTGAGGGCAGTGAAAGGCAAAAGGATCGCCAAGCTTACGCAAAACCGCTGTAAGAAGGGACCTGAAACATAGCTCCGAGTCGGCATAACTTGGAAGATAACACGGCTTGCTGCAAGCGCCGGGTGCCCCATCCATGACGCGCCTTTCGCGGCATGGGTGGGTTATCAACCAAGCAGGGTTCCCCCCGTCTCGCTTCTGAGACCGGAGATCCTCTTCGTTCGACACAGTCGCCGCGTGCCCCATCCGTGCCTCGCTCCTAGCGGCATCGGTGGGCCACGACAAAACCCTCCACCCCAAGCGCCAACGGCGCGCCATCATCCCAGCCCCGGCCAAAGCAAGAGCGCAGCTCGCGCGCCGGCCTGGGACCCGATCCCCACCAAGCCCAAGGGCTGAAAGCCCGCCCCTTTCATCGTCCCGCCAACGGCCCCATCGCAACCCGCGACCAAACATCCAAACACACAAAAGCCCCAGGTCATCCCGCTGGGGCGTTCGCTCACCGTGTGTCAAGGTGCCGGGAGCCCCCGGTCTCGCATCTGAGAACGGGGATCTCCCCCTTCATCCAGAACCGGCAGACCACCCACACCGCGCCCTTCGCGACACACACGGAATACCCGAAACGCCGCACCCCAAGCGCCAAAGGCGCGCCATCATCCCAGCCAGGCCGGCCGCCCACGCTCTCGCCTCTGAAACCGGGACACCTCCCCACGCAGCTTCCTCCCACCCCTCGCCTCCACCCGCTCAACCCATATACGATGATCCCCATGCCTGAAAACCTGTTTCGCTTCGCGTCCGCCATCGCTCTTGCTCTGATCGCGCTCGTCTGCCCCGCTCTCGTCGCCGCCCAGACCCCCTCCGCCGAACCACCCGGCCCCAGGCCTAAGCTGGTCACCTGGCAAGGCCCCGGAGCCATCCCCCTCCCCACCGGCGGCGACTGGAAAGGCGAAGCCCTCAACGTCTACGACCGCGGCACGCGCCCCGTCGTCCGCTACGCCAAAGGCGACTCCGGCCTCACCGTCTCCTTCATCCTTTTCCAGCGCGATGGCGGAGACCCCACTCCCCAGGGCTGTCTCGCCGACGTCCTCAAGCCCATCGTCAAAGGACTGGACAAACAGCTCTCCGAGCGCATCGATGCCGAGACCAAAAACGCCACCGGCCAAACCCTGGCCACCTCCTCCTATCTCGTGGACATCAATCTGGCCGGCGTCCACGGCAAGCAGCGCAATCTCTTCGCCTTTGCCGCCAATGCCCACACCTGCGCCGAGGTCCACATTTCCACCACCCGCGACACTGCCGCCGACAATCCAGCCATGGCCGCCATCGTCAGCGATTTCGCCCCCGACCTGGCCTACCAACCCGTGACCGCCGACTATGTTGCCGTCGCCACCCTTTTATTTCGCGGCGCACCCGGACAGGCCGCGCCCTACTACAACTCGGCGCTGCACGCCCTTCCCGCCGGCACGCCGCCCACCAGCAAAACCCGCCGCATCATCACCGATCAGCTCGTCATGTCACTGGGCATGGCCCATGACCTGAAAGACATGCAGACCATCGCCAAAAAGGCCATCGCC
>CAILBQ010000049.1 GCA_903832475.1 uncultured Acidobacteriota bacterium
AGATTTCCCCGGGGCGGTTCTCCGTGGGGCTTACTTGGTTCGCCTTCATCAGCAGTGCCTAACGAGTGCTTTTACCGCGACGCCTCAGCGCTGATTGAAGCGATAGCCACCCAGAAAAATTTAAGTCCCCAGCGGTAGATGGGCCCGCAATACTTCACGGTTACCAGGAATCTGAACCTGAAATGAAGCAAATGGAGCGAATCCGGGGCGCCTTTGGGTCCAGTCCTTGGGCTTATTGCAGGGTGATTAACAGTGAAATGAAGCAAATCGGCCGGCAGATTCCCCTCTGAACGCACCCGATTTGCTTCACTTTTGTTTCGTGTTAACAAACGCGCCGGGCAGCCAGTGTGGTAGAAAAGCGAACCTGAGACGATTCAGCTCAAAGGATCGCGTAACTATTTGGAAAATACGCGAGAAACGAAATCGACCATTTTGACCTGAATCGTCTCAGTTTCGCGTTTGCCTCATGGAATCAGGTCGATTTTCGCAATTTGGTCTTAGGTGAGACGATTCAGGTCAAAATTTTGGCAGAGCGGAGTCAGCCGGCTTGATCAGTAAGATCTGCGATGCCTGCCCGATTCGGAAGCGCATGACGAAGCCAATTAGCGATATCGTTGATTGAAGCCAGAAAGCGTCCGACTTCCCGAACTCCTGCTAGTATTTCCCACAGCCGGAAACTTCATTCTGCGCCCTTGATCGCCGCCAGTTGCCTCGTCGCCTTCCTGCTTGATTCGAAGTGCGCTGCGAACGCCAGCGCGACCTTCTCTCCCAAGGTATCGCACATTTCCGCTGTGATCAGTCGGCCGTCAAGAGGGGCCAGCACCTCGTCGACGATTCGACTGACTTTCCGCTCGAGTCCTTGGCGAACATGAAAATCGAGCACGGGCCTCAGTCTCGACCTCATCCATGCCATCGTCGACTCGCTCGGTTCAAGCGGATGGTCATCGAAATGCGGCACCTCTTCGGGGTTGAAAACAGGCGTGCGGGTTTCAGCCGGCTCCGGGACGCGAAGGGGATTGACGAGATAACCGAATGCGAACGCCGTCCCGGGATAGTTCCGGGCCAGCCGAAGCACGTGCTGCACGCCGCCATAATATTGCAGGAATCCTTCGACGACGGACCCGCGTGCGACGACCGCAACGAAATGATCAATCGCCCCGAATTGTGTGGCGGGGACAAAACCATGCTTGGCGGCGAACCGAATGAAATTGGCCGAGTCACCAATTCCGTCGCTGACAAAATGGCGAACATCATCGAAAGTCGAATCGAGCACCTGCACCCCGCAAGCCGCGGCGAGATTGAAGACCGATTTGACCGCGGCTCGATGATAGCCGGGTCCGCCCAAGCCCAATTGAAGTTTCACCACCTCGGAAGGCTCTTCGACCGTGGTCATCAACAACCCGCGAATGAGATCCGCATCGATTCTGGCTTTCGGAATTTTCTGGCGGATGAGATGCAGCACCCAACCGAGGTCCTTCGCGTCGCGCATAGCCGCCTTTACCGCCCATGTGCCGTCGGCGTTCTGCTGGACGTCAATGGTCGGTTGATTCAACTGCAGCACTCCGCCTGGTTGCAGCGCGACACGGTGACCGCCCAGCGTTTCCAGATTTCGGAGAACGGGCGCGTCCCCGCGGCGCCCGGTGCGAACGTCGAGCAGATTGCGGAATATCTTAACCTGTTCCGCCAACGCCGCATCAATCGTCTCGCCAAAGCGCTTCTGCATCGCGTCGCACACGATGGACGGCGACGTCCATCGTGCACCGAGAGAATTCTGCAGGATGTGTTCGGCGTCGGCCGCTCCGAATTCGGCGCCTGAATAAATGCAAGTTGGCATGTGCTCTATCGAACGTTGGGCCTTGGCCAGAGTCCACCAACTATCGACGCTTGCTCGCTTCCGGCCCGGCTGATGTCTTCGATGGAACACGCATGGCAATTCCGGTGCAACACGCTGCCGTCTTAGGGATCTGCCGGAAGATTTTCTTTGATCGACCGGCAAATCACCAACCGCGTGTTTACCGCTTTCTGGCGGCGAACGTCGTCAACGTGGAATGGTGGACGACAACGGCGTCGCGCAGCCAGATGAAGGCGCTTGCAATGAGCGCGCTCAAGGAACCTGGGCTGGTGAACGGCGACATCGACACGTTCACGGACGTTTTCACGGCAGTCCTCTCGGGCAAGCTTACGGACTCGACCCTTTTTGATTTCAGTCAGCTCCGCGGTCGAAAGCCGGCTGGCACCGTTTTCGATCTAATCGCCAGCACAATAGACAAGCCCGCGTTTGCGGCGAGGATCTATGCGGAGTTTGTCGCAGCCTGCCGGGATGAATTGTGCGTCTGGCTCACCATCTATCCTCTGCGAAAAATCTATGCACCCACCAGCCTTCGACCCATTGGAGGCGTGCGACTTATCGCTTCGTTAGATGACGCCGAATGGATCAAGCTTGGCGTCCGTTTTCCGGAATTGGGACAGTTCCAGCCGCCTTTTGCCATATTTCAGGGGCACCGGCTCAGCGGAGATTTCGACCCCAGTGCACCGGGAAACCTTAATTTCGACACCCAAAGCGTTTGGGCCGTGAGCGAACACACTGGCACCGCCAGAGGCGCGCTCAAACGTGCCCGGGCGGATATCGCAGTTTTTATCGCAGTGTTGTTCGCGCATGTGGCAACCCATCCTTCAGGTATCTGGACCAAAGGCGGCGCCGACCGCGATCACCGGTGCCTTCAGGTCTCCAAGGCCGCGAGTCGCTCCAACGCGTATTTCGTAACAGCGCTCGGGGAACTCATGCCGCCGCTGATGAATGCATTCACGGTCGATGCGAAACTGCTGGCGGCCGTCGACGCGTGGTATGCGAAACTGTCGGGCCATGCGAACGCGCAGCGCGCGAACACTGCCGCGTCGTTCCTCCATCATGCGATCCGCGCCGATGGCATTGAACGCTACATCCATCTTTTTGTCGTGGTGGACGCCCTGTTTGGCGAGCGTAACAAGGTGGAGGTGGGTGTCCTGGCCGGCATCGCGAAAGTGTTCCCAGGCGATGCCGAATGGCAGGCCCGATGTGCGGAGCTTTACGGCCTACGCAACGCTGTCGTGCATGGTGCGTGCAGCGACGTGGATCAATGGAGCGGAATCGAAGACTACGTCAGGCAATTCGAAGCGTGGCCCACCGATGACGCAATCGAGATGGCAACCGCAGCCCTTCGCGCCTATTTGGACTTGCCGATTCCCGTTCCCGAGAAGCCGCGGCCCTATCATTCAATCACCCGTCCAATCGCTCAATTTTTCAGCACGGTTTCGCGGCGGCTTCACGTTCTGTGAAACAAACGTCGCCCGCGATCCATTGAGGAGGCTACCACCTTCACACATGGCCTGCACGCCACAAATACCGTCCGAGGAGCTGGCAATCCGCCCGGTTGACGCCACGCTTTGCGCCAGAAGACTGGCCGACCATGTATAACGTGATTGTCGCCTACGATTCGACCGCATGGGAGACCGACCAGCTCATGCGCATGGACGCGGATCGCTTCAAGGAATACAGCGGCGGCCCCGAGGCGGATCAGATCGATCTCAAAAAGCCCGCGACCCTCAAACTCCTCGAGTCCGTGCCCACGCTTTTATTCTATGAAAAGGGCGCAGAAGGTCCCACCAAGGACATCGTGCGCTACGGCCATGTCAGAGGCGTGCATGCGTCAGGAAGCAAAGTGGTGTTTCGGTTCATCGAAGAAGGGCGTTTTTCACACGCCGTCTTGGACGAATTTTCGCGCCGGCTTGAAATTGCCCGGTTCGAGGAGTCCCGGACGCATTGGGCCGTGAAAGAAGGCGGCATCCCGAGCGCGATGAAGGCCAGACTCATTCCGGTTTACGACGTGGTGTTCTCGTTTGCGGGCGAGGATCGCGCCTACGTGGAAAAAGTTTCCCGTTACCTCCGCAAGAACAGCGTAAGGGTATTTTACGACAAGGACGAGCAAGCGGACCTGTGGGGCAAGGATCTCGCGGAGCATTTCGACCTGGTTTACGGGCAGAGCGGCCGCTACTGCGTAATGTTCATCTCCACCGCCTACGTCGAAAAAATGTGGACCCGGCACGAACGCAGGACCGCCCTCGCGCGGGCGTTGAAGGAACACGGCGAGTATATTTGATTACGACAACCACGCCTCCACCCAAGACCATGCGCGAGGGTTCGCGATGGTTGCTGGATCCGGTGCTTGATTCCCGGAGAAAAGACGCGCGCCTGCTGAAGGAAGATTTTTAGGCTAAGAGCACACGGTTGTCTTCGATCACAAAATATCATTTCACCATTGAACCAAAGCACACCAAGCGGGCGCAGAGCCGGAAGAATCCAGTAAGCGAGCAAGGCGACGCGCTGCGCGCGGCGCAGCCTGCCCGGGATATCCTGCGCAGACGTTCGCTCACGCCGCGCACGGTCACTCGCTGCCTGCGGCGCGCCCAATCGCGTCCGGCACCGCGTGGGCAAACCGGCCAAGGCGAAGGCGGCTAACTGCAGCCCTCACCGGAATCCGGATTCGCAGAGGTTAGTCCAGATCCGCGCCAAGTATAGCGCGTTCGTTGGCCCGGGTGAAGGTCGTGAACGGCAGACGGCGCAACAGGGGGCGACCGATACGGCGCGGATGCTTGAGCACCGCCATCCCTGCCGGCAGGGCAAGCATCCGCAACGGCTTGAACCAAGCTTCATCCACGTGCTGCCAGTTACGCGCGGTGCGACCGCCGCTCACGCCGCCGCTGTATTTGCGCACCTCGCGACCACCCAGCTTGGCGGCGAGAATCACCGCGCCTTTTTCGTCAGCGGCGCGGAAATGAATCTGGGTGCGCAGATTTGCCATGAAGACATCCGCCTTTTGTTCGTTGCCGAACGACGCGTAGAACGAAAGCGGCGTCTGGGTGGCCGAGATGACGCACATGCCGGCCTCGCGCAGTTCGTCCACGGTGCCGTGATCCGAAAATCCGTCTTCCGAAACCAGCGTGGTTTTTTGTCCCTCGTCCAAGATGAGCACGATCATGTTTCGCCGCCGCAGTTCATCGGCATCGAGATCGAAGCGCCGGAACGCGTGGAGAAACAGGAGCTGCTTGCAGAGAAAATTCAGATACTTGCGCTCGACCTGGTAGGTCTGTGGCACCGAAAGGCAGATGAGCCGGCCTTGGTCGATTTCCTCGAGCGCGAAATTCGGTTTCGCCGAACAAAACACCTCGGCGATGTCGGGCGGCGTATAGGGCCGGAGATAGTTGGCGACGGTTCCGACGGTGCCGCTGCGCTGTTCCGGCGCCTGGGCGGCGAAGTCCCGAAAAAACTGAATCTCCACCACGGCCGCCGGTTGGCCGGATTCTTCCAGTTTTTCGACGAGCGACTCCATATCGGCGGAGTTGCAAATCACGTTATGCACGTTGTCGAGGCTCACGAGATACCCCGCGACATCGAGGGCCTGCATCGCGTGGGTGATCACGTCGCGGGCGCTTTCCTTGAAAAAGCTCTGTCCGCCCTGCTGGCCGGCGGCAGACGCGGTATCTACAATGATTTTGGCGTAGGTGGTCCACGGCACGCTGCGGTCGGCGAGGAGGTTCAAGCGGAGCGGTGGCTGCCAATCCTTCGGCGGGACGTGCGACGGTCGCACGCGAATGAGCCGGAGGCTCTCCTCATGCCCGAGAGCTTGGGCAATCTCCGCGAGCGGTTTCCAGAGTGCGCCTTTCGAGTCGATGGCCATGATGCCGGTCGAAGGCAGGGCACGGCGCAGCCCATGCACGATCGGCACAATCGCCCGCGCGGTCTTGCCGGTGCCGGTCGCACCGGTGACGAAGAAATGGCAGCACGCCTCGTCGCGCGTCCAGTCGAGGCCCCACAGACGAAGCACCAGCGCGCGGCTGGGATCGGACGCGGCGATCAGCGCACCGTAAGCGAACCAAACGCCCATCGATTCCGCCACGACGGTGAGCCAATAGCCCGACAGTGCGGGCACCACGACGCGGGCGGCGATGGCAGTCGCGAAACAAAGCGCAATCACACCCGCCCTGGGAGCGTTCATGCGTGCGTAAGAATGATCGTGGAAACGGCGCCAAGTGCGACGCCCGTCAAAAGTGCGGCGAGAATCTCGCGCCGGCGAACGCGCACCGATCCGTCGCGCACGTTCTGCGATCTCTCCACGCCGAAAACGCAGGCCCGCGGGCTTTCCGTTTATCAGGACGTCAAGGCGAAGCTCGTCGCGCTGGGCGTGCCGACAGCGGAGATTCAGTTCATCCAGGATCACGACTCGGACGCGGCAAAGTCCGCGCTCTTCAAAGATGTGCGCTCCGGCAAAGTGCGCATCCTCATGGGCTCGACTCAAAAAATGGGCGCGGGCACGAACGTGCAGGCGAAGCTCGTGGCGTTGCATCACCTCGATGCCCCGTGGCGACCGGCCGACATCGAACAGCGCGAGGGCCGCATTCGGCGTCAGGGCAACAGCAACGCCACGGTGCGCATCCTGCGCTATGTGACCGAGGGCAGCTTCGACGCCTATTCGTGGCAGCTTCTCGAAACCAAGGCGAAGTTCATCGCGCAGGTGATGACCGGCCACTCGACGGCCCGGCGAATCGAGGACCTCGATTCGCCCGCCCTCACGTATGCCGAGGTCAAAGCGATCGCGTCAGGCAATCCGCTTGTCATCGAAAAGGCGAAAGTCGATTCCGAGGTGATGCGCTTGTCGCGGTTGCGCGCGGAACATCAGAAGTCACAATATTCGGGTCGGAGCCGGATGCGAATGCACGAAAGCGACGTGACCCGACTCGAGCGCCACGTCGTCAATACGGAGCAGGACTTGAAAGTCCGCCGCGACACGAGCGGCGAGAAATTCGAGATGACCGTCGACGGGCAGAAATTCACGGAACGAGCCAAAGCCGGTGCGGCCCTGATTTACGCCGTCGAAGATCACCGCACTGACCATCTCCTCGGTCGGCCGCAAACGGCGACGCTCGGTGAAGTCGGCGGTTTCAAGATCGAATTCCGTTCCACCAACCCCGACAAAGTAAACCTGCGGGGCACGATGGAATATTCTGCGAACGTGTCGCCGTCGCCCGTCGGCATCGTCAGTTCGCTGGAGCACGCGGCGCGCGGAATCGACGAGCAACTAGGACGCTGCCGGGAAGACTTGGCCCGTGCCAAAACCAATCTTGCGGAATTGGCCGCGCTATCGGGCAGAGATTTCGAGCACGAGGAGCGGTATCGCGAACTGATCGCCCGCCAGGCCGAACTCGTGACGAAGCTCGACCTAACCAAGAATCAGGCATCGAGCCAGCAGGCGGCCGAACCCACGGATGAAGTTGCGACGACCCCCGACGAACCGGCCGCGCCCCGCGAGCAGCCGGAGGCTGTTGAGTCCGCGGCAACGCCAGAGAAGAAAAAACCGGCCGAGTTAATGACACCGAAAGAGTATCGGGCCGCTGGCCTCGGTCCGGCTAACGATGCCGTCGTCCTGCAGGCGCTCCGCGCGGGCAAACCGGTATCGGCCCTCGCCGTGGACGAATACAATCTGAAACATGCGCTGCCGCGCGGCTATCGGAGGGATGGCGATGTATTCGCACCTCCCACAGGTAAGGCTGAAGCATCGGCCGGCATCTCTGCCGGGTCGAAGGCCGTCGTGATCGCCGACTTGGAAGTCGAATCTCAGCCGGCCGCCGCACCGCGCGCCACGCGGCGCAAAATTGGGGCGATGAAACTCTCGGCCTAGAAGGCCGGTGCGATTCCAAATGATCCAGCCGTCGCTTATTTCACCGACCGAGGCGCTGCCTGACGATCAGCGGATAAGGCGCATTTGCGAGCTGCTCTCCAAGGCGATGATTCTCGATGCGGCGGGACGCATCGTTTCCGCAGCGGCGGTCGCAGCGGAAGCGGCTCCAAATGTGGCCTTGCCGGAGCAAGTGGTGGCGGAAACCGGTTCCGATGTTGCCCGGATCGAGAGCTACCTTGCGCTCGTCGGCGAGGCCTCGCCAGCAATGATCCGGGAAACGCTGGGTCTGCCCCGAATGCGAATCTACCGGGCGGCCCAGCGTGCGCTCGCGGCCGGTGAGATTACGGTGAGCGGGCAGACCCGCACGGTAACCTACCGGTTGAAATCACCCCAGGCCCAAAAACGCAGCCACAATTGAAGACCGGAAAATGCTACCCGCCGCCGAAAGCGCACTGTCCGCCGCGCCGCCCCTGTCGGTTCCCGCGGTGATCTATACCCGCGTCTCTGACACCAAGCAGTTGGGGCGCCGGTTTGAATCGTGCGAAAGCCAGGCGTCGATTTGCCGCGACCTCATTCAACGGCATGGCAAGGAAGGTTGGCACGAAATCGCCTATTTCACGGATCCGGCCTACACGGGAGCGAACATGCGGCGGCCGGGGATGGAGGCGCTGAAACGTCTGGTTGAAACGGGAACCGTGAGGAAGGTTGTGATTTTCAAACTGGAACGTGTGCTCCGCTCCACAGATGAATGGGCGCCGTTTCGCGCGTTTCTGCAAAAGCACGGATGCGAGTTGGTGTCGGCGCTGGAGGACATCTCAGAACGCACCGCCTTGGGGCGGCTCAAGAACAACATCCTCGTCAGCGTCTCCGAATACGACCGCCTTAACATCGGGGAAAAAGTGCGGGCGAAAATGCAGGAACAGGCGAAGCGCGGTTACTGGAACGGCGGCAGCGTGCCCTACGGTTACGCCTACGATAAAAACACCCAGACGCTGAAACCCGATCCCGTCGATGCGCCCGTCGTGCGGAGAATCTTCGACCACGCCGCCAAGCTTGGCTCGCTGACCGATCTCGCGAACGCCCTCAACGCCGAGGGACTGCGAACGAAAATCCGAATCGTGCGGCGGCGGGATGGGGTGGAGGAAACGATCGGCAATCGGCTTTGGCGGTCGGACGGTCTCCGCATTCTGGTCGCGAATCCGCTTTACCGCGCGGCGGTGCGCTATGCCGGTAACGAGTATCCCGCGCAGCACGAACCGCTCGTATCGCGTGAGGTGTGGGAGCAGGCGAACGCTGCCGCGCAGCACACTAAACCACGGGCGGCCGATTTGGTTTTGGAGCGGGACCGGCACGGCCACGTATTGAAAGGCATCGTGTGGTGCGGTCATTGCGGCCGCACCTTGGTCCCTCACGCCAGCGGTCTCAGTAACAACGCGGGCAAGCGCTACCGCTACTACAATTGCGGCTTCGTCTTGCGCGAACGCCAGCCGAAGGCGTGCCCCGTTGGCCGGCTTTCGGCGGATGCGTTGGAAGGGGCGGTGACAGGATTCCTGGGCCAAGTGAGCCGGCATCCGGCGCTCGTGGCGGGCGTGCTGGAAGCCACCGGAAAGCGCAACAAGGGGGACCGGCATGGCTTGCGAGCGGAGCTGGCCAAAACGGAGAAAAGCTTGGCCGAGGTCGCGAAAGAGCTGGGCCACTGCGTCGATGCCGTGACGAAAGGCGGCATGGAAATGCTGGACGACGCATTGAAAACACGGGCGTTGGAGCTGAGGGCCAAGCAACAAGGGTTGATGGTCGAGCGCGAACGCCGGCGCCAGGAGCTGGTCGCAACGGAGACGGCACAATTGGACGAGCAGCGGATTCGCACTTCGCTCGAACGGCTGGCGTCGTTGGTGCCCAAACTCGAACTCGGCGAACAGAAGGAACTGGTCCGGCTTTTTGTGCAGCGCGTGGAAGTGGATCGGGCACCAGGAAACCGGGCCGTCGCCGCAACCCAACCGGCCGACCATGAGGGAGCGCGCGTGCTCGCGATCAGAATCAAACTGCACCTGCCGGCCTTGGTGCAGGGCATCGAGGATCGGGAATCAATCGCCGCGCGCATCCGCCGTATGGCTCCGGTTGCGGCCCGCGGTGTCACCTTTGAGACGCGGGTCGATTTTTCCCGGGCCATGCACGGCGAGGTCACAATCATCGCCCCCTTCAGCCATGCAGTGCATTGGTCGGAACGCGCCGGGATTGCGCGGCCTCAACCGGTTGTTTCACCGGTGCCCAAGCATCCCGTGGTGCGCGCTCAGGCGTGGCAGTGGTTGCTGGAAAGTGGCGCGGTCCCGACGCGCATGGCGCTGGCGGAGCGGTTCGGCATCACGCCGGGCGCAGTCACCCGTATCATGAAACTCGTGGAAGTTTTGCCGGAAATTCAGGCCTACCTCGCCGCGCTGAGAACGAAGGAGGAGCACAGGCATTTCACCACGCGAAAGATCGCGGCGCTTGCATCGCTTCCGGCCGAAAAGCAGCGGGCCGCTCTTGATGCGCTACGGCGAAGTCTGCCACGGCCTTTAGGCAATACGTTCGACGGGCCGCGGGCCAAATCCGCGGTCAATGCGGGACCGCAGGGATCGGATGACGCGAGAATCCTCGAATATCTCGAAATGAACGGCCCAGCGTCTCCTCGTTACGTGCGCGTGGCGCTGGGGCTTTCGCGCATCACGACCTGCCGTAAGCTGGCCGGGCTCGTCGCTGCGGGGAAAGTGACCACCTCGGGAAAAGCGCGGAACGCGATCTACGCACCGTTGAGGATATCGACGGTGGGATAGGCGACAAGTAAAGCGGCGCTCCGCCGGGTAGGTGTATGGCCCATTATGACGGCGGGGAAAATGCGGCATAGTGGCTTGCCAATGAAAACCGCGCATAAAAATCACCCGACCCACAGTGAGATCGCCACCCAGGCCCAGATCATCTGGGAGCTGCGGGGGCGACCGGAAGGACAGGACCAGGACATCTGGCTGACGGCGGAGCAGGAATTGCGCTATGACCGGAAGCTGAACGTCGCGGCCACGCGAGACGGTGCTTCAGCGTTAAAGCATCTGGATGCGAAGAGCGATGCGGTCCAGAAGGAGTTGTCCGAGCTGTTCCCCTCGAAGAACTCCCCGACGATTCGGGATGAACTCCTTCCCTCCAGCCTGAATCAGGATCGCTAAGCACCGGTAGGGAAAACTTCTCTCTGCGCTTCCCGCAGTGACGGGGTCGTCGTGGGATATGGGCTACGCCTCAGGCCATCGCCTCGACCCTGACGAAAATTTCGATGTCGAGCAGAGTTTTGACCTGCCGCTTCACTTTGGCCAAAACGGGAATATTAAGAAATTTGCTGGTAGCGCGCTGCGGATACCATTCGGAGATAAGGGCCTTGCTGGAGGCCGACGATGGCACCCACTCAGACCCTAGCCGACGGACTGGCACGGGCGGCACAATGCAGAGGAAGACATTCATCGTCTCCGCGATTCGAAATGCGCCGACTGCCACCTTCGAAAATTCGGACTGCACATTATTTACCGGCGACGGGACGGCCGAGACTCTCCCTTATATCGCGTCCACCTACGAATCCTGCGGCCATGGGGCCTTGCCCCACCGCGCGTGCATAAGGCTGCACGACAATCCCCATGCGTGTCGCATCGGCCTAGGCATCGGCCTAGGCAATGGCCTCCGGCGCGCGCCATTTGATCAGCGCGACTTTCATGGCGTCGTTCACGACCAGACATGAAGCCATCGCGTAGAGAAAGATCGCGAGTGTCTGCGACCAAGGCAGAGGCGCGAGTCCCGGGAGACCCACACGCGTCAGGACGGTGCCGACCAGCGCTTCCGCAGTAATCGCCGCCATAACGGCGCGGCTGGGGGCCGTCGCCCAAAACCAGCGGCGCTCGCGCGCGGATACGATGGAGAATACGGCGAAGTAGAGCAGCAGCAGGAAACTAAAAGTATAGAGTGCAATCGGGTTGGCCGCCAAACCGAAGCGCGACCAGCCGATCCACAAGCCGAGGAGCGCCTCTACGACCATGAGCGCGCCCAGCACCACGGAGACCATGACGAGCGGCCCAATATTCCACGTCTCCGGCTTCTTGGAGGAGCGCACATTATCGGTGGCCAGCGAGATTTTGGCGACGTCGGTGACGAAGA
>CAILBQ010000050.1 GCA_903832475.1 uncultured Acidobacteriota bacterium
GACGCCTCCAGCGACAGGGTTGAGCTGAACTCGTGCTGCACCGCGAGATTCCAAAACTCAACAAGCGGAATTCGGTAAGAGCTTGGCGGATCGAAAAAGAAGTACACCCCCAGCCCATCCGGCAGCGGATAGCGGCCGCTCGCAGGAATCGGCAGCGATGCGGGCAAAGGCGGCCCATCCAGAAGATGAAAAACTGAGGCATACGAGCTGGTTGGATTCAGCTGCTGCGGCAGCGTGATGGGCGGGTCGTACTCTGGCGACTGGCCAAAAACTGCACCCAGCCCCGAAGGCGTAAAGCTCTCACCGTAGCCGGCCCGCACCACGGTACTGTGCAGCAGTTGATACGCGATGCCGACACGCGGAGCAAAGCCGATGTTGTACGCCTGCACGCCCATATTCGACGGGACAGAACCGATACCCGCGGCGAGAAGATCGCCTGTGTTTGGGTCAAAACTGCCCGCGCCGCCCGGGCTGGCTGCAGTCTGGGGCAGATAGTTCTCATACCGCAGCCCGTAGTTGATGGTCAGCTTCGGCGTCGCCCGCCACGAATCCTGCGCAAAGGCAAACACCCGCGTCTGACGCAGCCCCGCATGGTACTGGGCACCGGTAAAGTAGCGCGAGAACCCGTTCGGAGTACCCAGCAGGAAGGACGCCAGCGCCGCACCTGTCGTCGCACCCGAGTTCACACCGATTGCGTCGACATCCGCGTTACCCGTGCCTGAATCATTGAAGGTAAGTTCACCGGCACGGTGGCTGTCACTCGGAATACGCTGCTGCTGAAGGCGCCGCAGGTCCACGCCCCAGGCAAAGGTGTGATTGCCCAGCGTCTTGGTCCAGTTGCTTACCAACTGGAAGTGATTCTCCGTCTCCTTCAGCGGGCAGTTGCATTGGTTCACCCCGTTCGAATAACCAAAGTTGAAGCCGCCGTCGCCGTTGATATAGAAGGCCGGCATACCACTGGTTTCCTGAGTGCCGAGATTCAGTCCGGGGATGCCAGAGTCGGTGGCCGGCGTGGTGCCCAGTCCATTGGGCTGGGTCCGAATCCGGTAACGGTAGAAGCCAAGCCGCGTCTCCGCCACCAGCGACGGCGAAAACACATACGAATGCCCAATCGCAACGCTCTGGTTGCGCGCGTTCGACGTGCCCGCAAACGCCGAGCCATTCAGCGCGGGACCTCCTGCAAGATTTCCATAAGCGCCCGGCGCCTGCTTGTTGAAGTCGCTGATCGTGTAGCGGCCAAACAGATGCGAACGCGACGAGAGGGTAAGATCCACGCGAATATCGCCCTGGTCATTGTTGAACGAATCGATGCCTCGGCCCAGGTAGTTGTTGGCGATCGCCCCTGGATCGCCATAGTTGGCTGTGGGAATGTAATCGAGCAGTCTCGCGACGGGCTGCAACACCGCAGGCAATACATTCGGTTGGCCGCCGCTCGTGATCGCCAGTCGCCCACTGCCGTCCGCGTTGCCCGTCGTCGGATCGAAGACCATGCCCGTCTGTGCAGGTACGCTCGATCCTTCCGTTGTGTTCACGAGCAGCGCGTTCCCACAAGGGGTCGTCGCGGTCGTCCCGTCCGTGCAGATGTAGTTGCCCAGCAGCGCTTGCAGATTGCCCGCTCGTTCCGCCGCGGTCGGTACCGTGGTGACAACCGGAGCTCCTGTGTGGCGGCGCGTCCCCTGGTAGTCGCCGAAGAAAAACAGCCTGTCCTTTCGAATTGGTGCGCCGACCGAGCCGCCAAACTCATTCCAGTGCAGCGGCAACGATCCCGCAAACGGGTCGCTCGCATCGAACTGCCCATTGCGCAGGTACTCGAAAAGCGAACCATGCCACTGGTTTGTCCCCGACCGCGTCGTCGCCTGCATCAGCGCGCCTGCTACCGACCCAAACTCGGCGTCGTAATTGCTGGTTGTCACCTTGAACTCTTCCAGCGAATCGATGCTGGGGTTGATGACCGCGATTCCTAAGCCCGAACTGTTGTTCTCCGTGCCGTCCAGCAGAAACCCGTTGTGCGTGAACTGCTGCCCATTCGCCGTGAACTGGATCCCTCCCTGAGGATTCTCTGCCGATGAGTGCTGCCAGTTATTCAGTTGTGTCCCGGGAATGGTCAGCGTCAACTGAGTTACGTTGCGATCCAGGATAGGCAGGCTCTCCAGCTCTGTGCGGCTCAAGATAGTGCTCACGTCGGCGCGGTCCGTCTTTAGCAGAGGGACCTCGTCTGTCACGGTCACCACCGTCTCTGCCTTGCCCACTTTGAGAGAAGCATTGACCTCAGTCGATGAGTCGACATGCACTTCCACAGTGGTCTCAAAGCTGGCAAAGCCTTGCGCTTCGATGCGCACGCGATATCGGCCTGCGAGCAGCTGGCCCTCCAGGAAGTTACCCGACTCGTTGCTCCGCGAGGTGCTTACGATCTGACGGTCAAGGTCGGTCACGCTCACCAGCGCGTTCGGAAGGGATGTCCCGTTCGGATCGCTGACATGGCCTAGAATCTTTCCCGACACCGCCTGTGTCCACGCGCCCGGCGACGCCACTAAGACTAGCGTGAGAAGTATTGTGATCTTCACAGTCTGCTTCAACATAGCGCTCCTTGGATGGCCATTCGACCGGTTGGGGGATTTCTTAGACCGATAGCGTGCGAGGCTTAGAGATCATTTCGCCTCAAAATTGACATCGACATGAACCGTCTTCAGGGAAAATGAAACACGATCGCTACAAGCCTGAAAGCGTAAGCTCACTCGTTTGCATTGGACCTCTTGCCGCGGCAGACGACCTCAGACAAAGCGTTAGGATGAGTCCTGTCAGGGTCGAATGGGGTCCTGTCATTGATTCTCCGAAAGCTTGCGATTCGATCGACCACGTCATCCTGGTGGCCCCAGGAGAGTCCCATGTTCCTTTGCGCGAAAGACCAATCAGTCCCGGCAAGAGCGAAAACAGGGAGAACGCAAAAGCCCATATGCAAGACGACCCGCCTGCGCGGGTTGCGAAGCGGGCCTGTTTGGAAAGGATTCAATCGAACCCTGGGACTTCAGGGAAGATTCAACACAACAGGCCGGATCGCATGCCTTCAAAACATGCGCAACAACAAAGCTCGGCTGGATCGAATTTCATATCGTTACGGTATCCGCAGATGGGTTGGTTGTCAATCGCTGGATGTAGAAAATCGACGAAGATCGCTCTATTCTGTTGAGACCTGCGATCACCTCAGCATCGTTCTGGATATCGGAAGCAAATAAGGCGAAGATAGTCGACGCTCGGAAAACATATCTACGGCGTCTGGGAATTGGTGCACCACATGCCCATGCGAAACTTATGTCCTTGCCGTGCCCACAAGGTACGTTCCAGCGCCGACATCAACAGTGAGACAACATGACAGCATCCTCCCGTTCGCGACTCGTTAGGCTGCGGGCACTCGCCCGCCAGATTCACCTTTGGATAACTCTGATTGTCGGGCTGCCCGTTGCCATTGTCTCAGCGGCGGGGCTCCCCATCACCTACTGGTTCGACACCGACATGCTCACCTCCAGGAACTTCTTCACCCATCAAGGAGTGGGAACGGGAAGGCTCAGCCTAGACGCTCTCGTGTCCTCTGCTCGCACGGCATCGCGCGCCGCACGTGTCGATTCAATCTCTTTTTCCGAACCCGGGAGCGTAGCGATCGTATCTGCTCCGCTTCCTGGCATGGAGGAGCGTGAGATTGCCTTAGAGCCCACGTCTGGCCAGGTTGTGGCGATACGAGACCGCCATCAAGCCACCGTTGAGTGGCTCTATAGCCTCCATACTCGGCTTTTATTGGATCGGATCGGTGCAGACCTCGAAGGCCAGATTCTCATCGTCGGTCTCGCAATCTGTACAGTCATCCTGATACTCAGCGGCATCATCCTTTGGTGGCCAAGACACTTTGCCTGGTCCAGCATTTCTCCGTTGTTGCGGTGGTCCCGCCTGTGGAGCGACCTGCACACCAAGGCGGGACTTTACAGCCTGCCAGCGCTCACGCTGGCATCGATCACAACCGTTTTGCTAACGTACCCGGCCACGCGAAGTACCGCTGGGAGGGTGATCTCCTACGAAAACTCTTCGTCTGCGGGTCATGCAACATCGGGGCCGCCAAGTTTACAGGCCGCAGCTCAAACGGCAGGCCAGGTTGATCCAAACCGACGCTTTGCTGAGCTGGCTAATATCGACGAGCCTTCAAAGCCTTATCTCGTCGGCATTGGAGACGACGTTCGCGGCTATCGTTGGGTCGACATTGATCGGCACAGCGGCGCATTGTTGGAAGTGCGCAGCGAACCATCTCGGGAAGGAGACCACCCCGCCTTCCTCATAGGACTGCATCAGGGCCATCGTTTCGGGAAGGTAGGACAGCTGCTGTTCGGCATTTCCAGCCTGGTCCCCTTGCTGCTTTACACTTCAGGACTTTTCATCTGGTGGCAACGTCGGCAGCGGTTGAGAACCGCGAGCCGGCGTCCATGACAAACCATCGAGTCCACTGCCCGTGCAGGCCTCATGAATGGCCGAGCTGAAATCGTTCCCTTGAGTCGATGCGGTCACCCACACGGATTCGTACCGATACATCGGCTTTGCCTCCGGAATGAAAACGGCACAAAACGGCGTTTCCCAGTATGCAAATGCCGAGGGCTGCATCGACTCAGCCTACCTTCCCACGTAGGTTAATTCTCGCCTTCTGAAAGGGCACGGCTTCCACCGTGCCGAAACAGCACCCACCTCCCCTGCGAGCAGCCTCGATGGCTCCGAGCACTTTTCTTTTCACCCGTCAACGGACAAAACCGGCGTTTACAGCGAGAGTCCAGTCTGAGTAAGCGCATCGGCCTGAAGGCATCAGTTAACAGTGCATACAAGTTCGCCTGTTCGCTCGCAGACTGGAATGTGGGGTTCCAATCCATCCTCTAGGCCTAGGGAGGGTTATTTCGGAGTTTTCCCGGTAGCGGCGAATCGCTAAAACATGGGCAAGATGCTTTTCGTGGAGGTTACGCAAATTCGCCCTAAATTGCAGTAAAATTCGACAGCGGCTACATTGGAGGGCACGTGAGGAGAAAAAGGCCAAATGATCGACCGGTAACTCTTTTCTATTGCTACTCACATGAGGATCAAGATCTGCGTGATCAACTCGAGAAGCATCTGGCGGCTCTCAAACGCTCAGGTCAGCTGACGTCGTGGCACGATCGGAAAATCGAGCCTGGTATCGCGTGGTCAGCTGAGATTTCCGACAATTTAGACAAAGCCGATATTGTTCTTCTCCTGGTCAGTTCCGGCTTCTTGGCTTCAGACTATTGCCATGAAATAGAGATGAAGCGCGCTCTTGAGCGCCATCACCTCGGCCAAACCAAAGTTGTTCCAGTCATCCTCCGACCCGTAGATTGGCACGGGACAGAGTTCGCCTCGCTACAAGCACTCCCGCGCGATGGAAAACCAGTCACGACCTGGGCAAACGTCGATGAAGCTCTCCTTGACGTTGCGGAAGGCATTCGTCGTCTCGTTTTGTCGATTCGACCAATCCGAATAGTTGTGAGTGAATCTGCAGCAAGCACAGTTCCCCTCACCCGTTGCCAGTATTCCCTCGAAGCCTCCGCGCCGGAGACAATGCCGACCAATGTTGCGAGAGATGTCGTCGCAATGATCTCTGCTGGGAGGACTCTGAATCTAAAGGAAACGCTCGTGAACGAGGGAGTGTACACGGCGTCACCAGCCAACGTTGTGTCACAGCCCTTTGAGATCGAGTTTGCGTCGGACATTCAGTCGGTGCCCCTAAGAGTTCGCCTCACGGCTCCCGATTTCGAACCGATTGAGCAGCAAACTGAGATTGCTCTTCATCGTGAGAGATCGAGCCCACCGCTCGTGTTTTTCGTGAAGGCCTCCACCTCGGGCACGGGACTTCTCGTCAAACTCGAACTCTTAATGGAAGAGAGGCTCATCACCACCAGACTGTTGAGGACAAACCTTGCCTCTCCTAAGCGCGGAGATGGCGGCGAAGCAGAGCCGATTGCGCAACCCGCACCGGGCCCAACTCAACCCAGGCCCGGAGGGTGGACCGTGATCATAACTATCCCGCTGGTAATCAAGTTCGTTGAAGCCTACGCTCCGAAGGCCATGCCGGCTGGCGTCGAGGACTGACACCTGTGTCGGTCAAGTTCTGAGAGTACGGGCGTTCGGTTCTGTAGTCGACGAGCGCAAAATCGCCAATGCGCTCACCGACACGGATCAGCACCGATAAGTCGCCCGTGCGTCCTCAACGGGCGGCTTCACGCGGACGCACCTCTCTACAACATCTCCGTCGTGATCCGCCAGAAGTCGCTCCCGCCTGACTTTGCCAGCTGCGCCTTCCCATCCACGAAATGATAGAAAGCCACCGTCTCCGGACTATCCGGCTCATCTCCCGCGCGAAACAGCGCCTCTCCCATTTCGATCAACGGCAGCTCTCCCTCCACCCAAAGCTGCCCCTTCCGCTCCACCACGCGGAAGCTCCCCAGCCACGGGCTGTCATTCCCGTACATCCCCGTATAGGGCGTCAGCCGCGAGGGCTGCACACTCGCGCCTTGCCCTTCTGAACGCGAAAACCACCGTCCTCCATGCACCAGTTCGATGATCGCCCCCGGCGTCTCCGCGCCCGCCTTCCGTTCCTCGCGCCGAAACACAAACGCAAACGCCGAATACTCCGGCAGGCTTGAAAGGAAGCGGTCCCCGCCCAGGCTCTCCAACTCAACCTCTCTGTCATCCAGGTGCAGCCGTAGTCGGTCTCCTTTGCTTTCCACCCGGCAATTCCTGCCATCACCGCCGAAGTAGGAGCCCTCGTATCCCTTCGCGTCTCTGAGCACTTCGCGATCCGCCACCACCGGAGCCGCCGGCAGCGGCTTGCCATCCGCCTCGGCTCGCAGGCACTCAATCGCCAGCTGTGCCACCGGGTTTGGCCGATACCCCAGCTGCGCGTTAATCGAAGCAAACGCCCCATACCCTCCATCGATGTCCAGATGCATCGCCGACATGAACGAAACCATCCCGCCCGTATGCCGCAGGATGGTATGCCCGTTCAGCGTGTCCACCGCGATCCCGTAGCCGTAGCTCGCCGTCGGCCCAAACTCCTCCGCCTTCACATGTGGATGCGCCATCAGCGCAAAACTCTCCTCTTTCAACAGCCGCTTCTGCGGAGCCTGCCCGCGATTGAGCAGCATCTGCATATACTTCCGCATGTCCCCCGGCGTCGAAGCAATCGACCCCGCCGCGGAGTCGGACACGATCTTCGCCGCAGAAGCCAACTTCCCATGCCGCGGAAACGGCCGGTCGCGCAACTCCGGCGTATAACTCTCTGCCGTCCTCGCCCGGATCAGCTCCGTCAGCCGCGGCGAAGTCTCCGTCATCCCCAGCGGATCCAGAATCCGTTTCTGCACCGACTCCCCATACGGGCGCGCATCCAACGTCTCGACCAGCTTCCCCATCGCCTCGAAGCAGAAGTTGCTGTAGTGAAACCGTTCCCCTGGCTTGTACGCCTGTCTCGCCTTGTCCGCCAGGTTGGTCGGAAACACGTTCCCATCTCCCGGCAGCCCGCTCGAATGCGTCAGCATGTGATGCAGCGTCACCGCGCCAAACGGCGTTTCAATCGCCAGCCACGGCATATACTCCAGCGCCGGCCGGTCAAAGTCCAGGCGGCCTTCCTCCCGCAGTTGCAGCAGGATCACCGCCAGGAACGACTTCGAAATCGACCCGATCTGAAACAGCTGCTCCGGGCTCACCCGCTGTTGCGTGTCCAGGTTCGCGAAGCCGTAGCAAGCCGTCGCACCGCGCCCCTTCGCATCCACCCACCCCAGCGTCAGCCCCGGCGCATTCATGGCCTTGATATACGTCGGCACAAATGCATCCATCGCTTCCGCCGTCGAACTCCCCGCCTTCTTCGCGTCTCCGTTTGCAGCCTCACTCTTTGCACTGCCAACCACCAGCGGACTCGCCGCAAAAGCCCCGGCGCGCAGCAGAAACGCCCTTCGATCCATCGACAATGACTCCACAGCGATCTCCAGTTCTTGTATACAAATCACTTTTCAGCTTGTGTCGTCCCAGCCTCACACGCCCGCCCGCACCCTGACAAGCACAATGGAAGGGCACTCTGCCTCAGCCCACGCGCCCCGCCCGGTAAACTGGAGTTCTGGCCCGCCCATGTCCCCAAGCCCCACCCGATACTGCGAAGTCGCGCTGCCCGTCCCGCTCGACCGCACCTTCACCTACGAAATCCCCAACGATGAAAGCGCCGGCCCGTCCCCGCAGATCGGCGCCCGCGTCATCGTCCCCTTCCGCAACGAAAAGCTCATCGGCGTCGTCATAAACCTGCACGCCAACGCCCCCACCGACTTCGAAGCCAAGCCCATCGAACGCGTCCTCGACCCCGAACCTCTCCTCTCCGCCCAGCTCCTGGAACTCGCCAGATGGATCGCCCAGTACTACCTCGCCCCGCTAGGCGAAGTCCTGCGCGGCATGCTTCCCCTCGGCGCCGAAGTCCGTCGCACCCTCTCTTACCGCATCACAGACGCCGGCCGCGACGCGCTTGCCCGCAGTCACGACGGCGACCTGATCCCGTCGCGAAGGCCCACCTCCGACGATGCGGCAATCGAAGCAGCCATCCTCACTCGCCTTGCCGACGGCGAATCCGTCACCGTCTCCGCCCTTCGCACCGCCACCGGCGCGACCCTCCCTCACCTTCAGTCGCTCGTCCGCCGCAAGCTCATCGCCCGCGAAAACTCCGCTACCGAACGCGACGCCCGCCGCATCGAAAAATTCGCCGTCCTCATCCCCGAAACCCGCCTGCCCACCCTCACCGCCAACCAGCAGGCCATCCTCGCTGAAATCGCCGCCTGCGATGGCGAAATCCCCATCTCTGCCCTCACATCCAAAGGCCTCTCTTCCGCCACCCTCAAGACCCTCGTCACCCGCAGCCTCGTCCGCATCGAAGAGCGCCCCGCCGGCTTCCGCATGAGCTCGATCGGCCACGTCAAGCCGCAATGGGCTTTGAATGAGCCCCAGATGGTTGCCCTTGCGTCGATCGCCACTGCCGAAGGCTTCCAGGCCTTCCTCCTCCACGGCGTTACCGGCTCGGGCAAAACTGCCGTCTACCTCGCCGCCATGCAGAAGGTGCTCGACCGCGGCCTCGGCGCCATCCTTCTTGTTCCGGAGATCGGCCTCACCCCCGCTGCCGCCGCCCAGCTCGACGCCACTTTCGGCGACCGCGTCGCTCTTCTACACTCCGGCCTCACCCCCACCGAGCGCTCCGACCAGTGGCACCGCATCCGTCGCGGCGAAACTCCCATCGTCGTCGGCACCCGCTCCGCCATCTTCGCTCCCGTCCCCAACCTCGGCCTCATCCTCGTCGACGAAGAGCACGATGGCAGCTACAAGCAGGAAGAAACCCCGCGCTACAACGCTCGCGATGTCGCCGTCTATCGCGCCAAGATGGCCGGCGCGCCCATCGTCCTCGGCTCCGCCACACCGTCACTCGAAACCTGGCAGAACTGCGAGGCAGGGAAGTACCAGCGCATCTCCATGGCGCAGCGCGTCCTCAACCGCCCCCTCCCCACCGTCGAACTCGTCGACATGCGCCTCGAATTCCAGCAGACCGCCAAGGAGCAGCTCTTCTCCCGACTGCTTATCACCGAGACGCAAGCCGCCCTCGACCGCGGCGAGCAGGCCATGATCCTGCTCAACCGCCGCGGCTACTCGTTCGTCGCCATGTGCCGCTCCTGTGGCGAAAAGCTCGAATGCATCAACTGCGCCATCTCTCTCACCCACCACACGCCGGCCGCCGAAGCCGCCGCCGAGGCCCGCGAGGGTCAGCGGCTGGAGTGTCACTATTGCGGCTATCGGCGCCCC
>CAILBQ010000051.1 GCA_903832475.1 uncultured Acidobacteriota bacterium
CGGTCCCTCGCATTTGGGGACCGGGGAAGTGGGCTCACTCTCACCAAACCAACAGCAGCATCTCCGAACAAAACCCCGGCCCCATCGCCACCAGCAAACTCTTCGTTCCCTTGGCCGGCCGATGCTCCCGCATCACGTCATTCAACACCATCAGCACCGAAGCCGACGACAGGTTCCCCGCCCGCCGCAGCGCATCCCAGCTCAACGCAAAATCCTCTCGCGTCAGCCCCAGCGCCTCCGCATTCGCCTCCAGCACCTTGGGCCCGCCGGTATGCATAATCCAGCTCCCAATATCGTCCCGCACCAGCCCATGTTGCGCCAGAAAATCATCCACATTCCTGCCCAGGTGTTGCTTGACCACCGTCGGCACATCCGCGCTGAGCACAATGCGGAACCCCTTTTCCGAAATCTCCCACCCCATCACATCATGCGTCTCGGGATAAAACGTCGCCTGGCTCGCCGCCACGTCGGGTCCTTCAAATCCCATCTCCTCGGCTAGATCCGCTCCCGCCACCATCACCGCCGCGCACCCGTCCCCGAACAGCCCTGAAGAAATCAAATTTGGCACGGAAATGTTATCCCGCTGCCAGGTCAGCGAACAAAGCTCCACGCTCAGCAATATGGCGGCCTGCCCCGGATACGCTTTCACATAATCCGCCCCGCGCGCCAGCCCCGACGCCCCCGCCACGCATCCCAGTCCAAAAATCGGCGTCCGCTTGATGTGCGCCGGCAGCTTCAACCGGTTCATCAGCCGAGCCTCGATCGATGGGCAGGCCACCCCTGTCACCGAAACCGAAAAAATGCTCCCGATCTTTTCCGGCGGCAACCCGCTCTCCCGAATCAGCGTGCACAGCGCCTTTTCGCCCAGCGCTTCCGCTGTCTCGATCCAGACATCGTTAGTCTTGCCCCAGGTATCCAGTTCGTAGTACTTCTCCAGTGGCCTGCTGAAGTAGCGCCCCTCGACGCCTGTCCGCGAATGCAGCCGCTCTAGTACGGCCGCATTCTCGAGCCCCTTGTCCCAATATGTTTTCAAAGCGGTAAGCACTTCCTCCTGGCTGAAGTAGTAGGGAGGAAATGCCATCGTCGTGGCCACAATCTTCATGAATGAGTAAGCTCCTGGGGTTCGCGCCGATCCTCAGAAGTGGGGCAGAGCAGGGAAGAAACACTTCAGGCCGGGGAAATTAAATCGCGCTTTCGCGTCCAACGCTAAGCCTGGATTCGCTCCAGACCTCAACCATTGTACGGATCACAACTCCGCACGTTATGCCTCGAACCGCGCATCCGATGCTGCGCACAAATTCTCTTTGCGTCCTGCGCAAATCCGGCGGCTCAAGCTTCCCAGGGATTGAAAACCGTCACGCCCGTCCCCACAAAATCCTCAACATTCCGCGTCACCACCGTCATCCCATGCACCAGCGCCGTCGCCGCGATCATGGCATCGCGTTGCGAATGAGGATTGGGAACATGCAGTCGTGCGCAATGATGAGCCGCCATAACGTCAAACGGCAGAATTCGGCCGGCAAAACTGGATAGCACCCGCGTCTCGAACCACGCGCGAAGCAGACTGCCTTGGATGGCATCCCGGCGCTCTTTCTGGAGTACGCCAATTTCAACTTCCAGAATCGTCACAGTCGAAAGGAACATTCTCGAATCAGCAATCCGGCTTGCCCAAGCCTGCACCCGCGGGTCGATTCTTCCCGTGGACTCCTTCCGGAATTCCGAAAGCACGTTCGTGTCGAGAATGTACACCTATTCGAATTCCACTGGCCGCGGCGGTTCATCCATCAAGCGCTGAGGCTCAAATTCCACGGCATCCGCTTCCGGCATCGCCAAAAGCTCCAAAATGGTCTTGCGAGCCTTCGAGACTCGTTCGTACTCCTCAATGCTCAACAACACATGCGCAGGCCGGCCGCGGTCCGTAATGAATACCGGTCCTTTTTCCGCAGCCTTTTTCGCCGCGCTCGTGTTCTGATTGAATTCCCGGCTGGAAAGTGTGGTAATCGCCACAACGCGCCTCCGAATGTAGCAACGTAGCTACATTCTACCATCCATCCGGTTCTTTTGCCTTAGTCCGAAGCCAGGCTCAAAGCATGACGCACATCCGCCCCACGAACCCAGAAAATCACGTCCGTCGCGATATTCGTCGCATGGTCAGCAATGCGTTCCAGGTTCCGCGAGATCAGGATCGCATTCAGCGCCTGCGCCGTGATCCCTGGGGTCGACTGCAGCAGCTCCAGCAGATCCTTCTGGGCCAGCCGGTTCATGCGGTCGATCTCGTCATCCATCAGTCGCACCGAATCCGCCACATGCGCATCCCCGTCCAGCAGCGACTGCAGCGCCGTCCGGATCATCCGGCTGGCATACTCGCCCATCGCATAAAAGTCCACCGGCAGCGGTACCTCTGCCAGCTGCAGCACGTCCCGTGTCCGAATCGCGATGCTCATCGACTGGTCGCCAATTCGCTCCAGGTCCCCGTTGATCTTGATCACCGCCAGGATGAAGCGCAGATCAATCGCCATCGGCTGTTCCTTGGCCAGCAGCTCGTACGCCATTTCGTCCAGGTCGCGGTGTGCCGTGTTGATCGCGGTTTCGTTCTCGCTGACGTACTGGCACAGCTTGGCATCGCGCTGCAGATAAGCGTCCACCGAGGCTTCCACAGCCTGCTGGGCAAGCGCGGCCATGGCCAGCAGCTTGTCCTTCAATTCCGCCAATTGCAGTTGAAAGTGAATTCGGGGCACTGAGGGAGGTCTCCATCCAACGCGGCATCCGTTTCTAAGAATGCCGCATACACGATTGTGCATGATGCATTGTTACCATTGCGCAAATATTCCCGCCCTACCACTTTCGCGCACCATATCTGTCACATCAACTGGGACGCACCCCAGATCAAAACGCGATCCCAGTCCTTAAGTCCCTACGTCCTCAGTCCTTGCATCCCTCGTCCTGCGTCCCTGCATTTACCCTGAAATCATGCCCGCGCCCGCTATGCTCTCCATCAACCCCGCCGACCACAAGGTCTCTGAAATCTACAAGCTCATGACCGGTCTGATCGTTCCCCGGCCCGTGGCGCTGGTCTCGACCGTCGATCCGGACGGCATCGCCAACGTCGCTCCTTTCAGCTTTTTTTGCGGAGTCGGCTCCAATCCTCCCACCGTTCTCTTCTGCCCGGTTCTTCGTTCCAGCGGAGACCAGCGCAAAGACACCCTGCGCAATGTCGAACAAACCGGCGAATTCGTCATCAACATCGTGTCGGACTCGATTGCGGCCGCCACTAACGCCACTGCCGCTGAAGTCAGCCCTGAAGTCGACGAATTTGAACTGGCCGGCCTGACTCCCCTCGCCAGCCAAATCGTCCGCCCGCCGCGCGTCGCCGAATCGCCGGCTCATCTCGAATGCAAGCTGCTGCAGATCGTCTTCACCGGCCAGAATCCCGGCGCCGGCGTGGTGGTGATCGGCGAAATCGTCCGCTTCCACGTCCAGGCCGATCTCGAAGACAACTTCCGCATCGACCCTCTGAAGCTCGACGCGGTCGGCCGCATGGCCGGCAACACCTGGGTCCACACCCGCGGCCTCTTCGACCTCACCCGTCCCAAGTAGGCAATTGCTTCTGCCCATGCCTTTCCTGTCTGTGTTTGTCGCCGAGAACCTGCGTCTACCCATCCCATTGGCGGCAAATTGTTCCACGTGGAACAATTTGCGGGTTCCTGGGAACAGATCTTTGTCCGTCTGGTGTTCAAGGGGAGGAATTGCTCTCTCGTTCCTGCGCTTCTTTCCCCCTTCCTCTCAGTGAAATCCTCTCTCGCATCAGGCCATGGCCGGCAAATTGTTCCACGTGGAACAATTGCGCCAAGACACCGTTGGAGTAAGGAAAAAGGCGTGTCAAGCGAATTTGTTGTAAGTCGCACGATTTGAGCAGGATGGATTTGCGCATTCTCTTAGTCAGTTATGTATAGGCCCGCGATTTTGGCATCTACTTTTGTATATGGCACAGCTTTTTGGGCGGGGCCGCGCAAAACTGTCTCACCACGTAGCAAGAATTCGAGCAGCGCCCTGGGTATTCAACGTCGCTGGAGGCGTTGCCCCAGGAGTAACTGCCGAATAGCCCACCATTCGACCACAAGCGCAGGCCCGGTTCTACCAGAGCGTCGGTGAGTGA
>CAILBQ010000052.1 GCA_903832475.1 uncultured Acidobacteriota bacterium
CTGCCTTGACTTTTCTGGCATCCCAGTCGGACAAGCTGGTTTTGGCCAAACTCACGACGCTGCAGATGCTTGGCATTTATGGAATCGCGTTTTCGCTGTCTGATTTGCCGCGACAGATCATTCAGATGTTTTCCGGCAAGGTGGGATTTCCGTTCATCGCGAAGTTTTCGCACAAGCCTCGTCCGGAGTTCCGCAAGATCGTCTTGAAATATCGCATGATGGTGCTCGCCGTTGGCGCCGTTATGCTGGCTTTTACCATTTGCATCGGCGACATTTTTATTACTCACGTGTACGACAAGCGATATCACGATGCCGCGTGGATGATCGCGATATTTGCCATCGGGCTCTGGCACACGCTGCTGTACAACACGGTCACGCCGGTGATCATGTCGCTACAGAAATCTCACTACAACGCGATCGGCAATCTGTTTTACTGCATAGCTCTTTTCGGACTTTTGCCGGTCAGCTTCCATTTTTGGGGAATGGTCGGAGCAGTTGCAGCCGTCGCCATCAGTGATCTGCCCGTTTACTTTGTGAATGTTTACGCTTCCTATCGCCAGGGGTTAGGCATGCTGCGTCAGGACGCACTGATGACTGTCTTCTTTTTACTGACCCTGGCGGCTGGGTTAGGCATTCGTCACGCCTTCGGGGTGGGACTTCCTTTTCCAGCTTTTCCGCACCTGGGGCATGGATGAAAATCTCTATCATCTTGAAAGGAGGATAGCTACAACTGCCAGGTTGAGTTAGAAATTGAAGTTTGCGTGAAAGCAAGAGCGATATGTCGTAATCTATGGCAAACGAGATCGACAAAAACGGCACGATCGCAGATTCATTTTGGGCCCATTGACAAACTGGAAGGCAGGCAAATGCATCCAAACGATTGTCGATTCTTTTCAACCCGGCTTGAGGCTTTTGCGAAGAGTTGAGGAAATCCGCGCAATTTGCGACCCGTCTCAGCTAGTGACCACTCCAACGTCGACTGAACGTCCATCTGTGCTGAAAAAGTTCATGATTTGGATTCAGTCGTGAGGAATTGAAACCGTTGTCTCCGTCTTTTCAAAAACGAAGCTACGATGCTCCCCTGGTCCGCTTCTTGCCGGACGAACGCCATGCGGATCGGAATTCCGCCGATACACCTGCGCTTACTTTGCCGGCGGACGTGGTGCGGGCGTATGAGAGCGCGGCGGCGCAGCTTGGTGCTTCGCTGGAAAATTGGTTTTTGACTGGGTTTGCCGTGTTCCTCAGCCGGATGACGCGACAGGATGTCGTCACGGTTTCGGTAGGCCAGGGTCAATTGGCCTTGTTCAATCTCGACGGAGATTGTTCTTTTCGCGAGGGTCTGCGGCAATCTTCCCACCGCGAATCCGGCGCTCCGGAATTATTGGCCTGCGAGATCGAGGAGCACGGACTTGCCTTTGAATACCGCGATGCGTCCTCAGGTTCCGGCGATTCCCGCATCTCCGGCCTTCGTCTTCTGGTCCTGAATCGAGGATCTGACCTGGAACTTTCCAGCCCCGCGGGCTTGTGGCATGGGACCATCCTCAACAATTGGCTGGACTCGCTGCACACGCTCATTTCAGCCGCGGCGGCAAACCCAGAAGCTGCGATCAGCAGCCTGCCGCTCTGGGATGAAGCTTCGGCGCGAGGCTTTTACCAGTCGCTGAATGCCACCAGTCGAACCTTTGCCGGAGCGTCGACAGTGCTCGACCGTTTTGCTGCGCAGGCGACGCGCCGGGCTGACCACCTGGCAACTGTTTCGCAGGGCCGCCAACTCAGCTACCGTGAACTGGACGAAAAGAGCTCTGAGCTGGCACGTGAACTGATTGCCGCTGGAGCCGGTCCAAACCGTGCCGTCGCTGTGTGCATGGAGAGAACGGTGGATCTGCCCCTGTCGCTCCTCGCGGTGCTGAAGTCGGGCTCTTACTATGTTCCGCTTGATCCGCACAATCCCAGCCAGCGCCTGCGCGGGATTCTGGAAGAGTGCGCGCCGGTCGCTTTGCTTTCCGATACTCGCGTGGCGCCTACGCTGGTCGATGCTTTCGAAGCGACGACGCTTCCGTTGTTCTGCGTGGACGAGCCTCGCTCGCGTAAGACAGGCAACGTAGAACTCCCAAAAGAGATCGATGCTGACAGCCTGGCGTACACCATTTACACCTCGGGAACGACGGGCAAGCCGAAAGGCGTGCGCATCACGCACCGCGCGCTGCTGAATTTGATCGATTCGATGAGTGAACGGCCTGGTATCCGTGAAAGCGACCGGACGCTGGCCGTCGCTCCCATTTCCTTCGACATTGCCACGATGGACATGTTCCTGCCGATCTGTTCCGGCAGCACACTGGTTCTGGCCAGCCGCCAGGATGCAGTGGATCCGTATCGCCTGGCGCACTTGATTCAAGAGCACGACATCACCTGCATGCAGGCCACGCCCGCGACCTGGCGCATGCTCGTCACCAGCGAATGGAGCGGTAAACCGGGCTTGAAAATGATCACCGGCGGCGAAGCGATTCCTCGTGAATTGGCGAACGAACTGATGCGCGTGGCTGGGGAGCTGTGGAATTGCTATGGGCCCACCGAGACCACCATCTACTCCGGCGTGGTGCAGCTCAAGCCGGAAGCAGGAATTGTCCCGGTTGGCGGACCGATTGCGAATACCAGCTTTTACGTGATGGATCAGGCCGGCTTCCCCTTGCCGCCGGGTGTTCCCGGAGAGTTGTACATCGGCGGGCTGGGTGTCAGCCCAGGGTACGTGGCGCGTCCTGAACTCACTGCCCAACGATTTGTGGCTGACCACTTCAGTGCAGAAGATGGGAAGACTCTTTTCCGGACTGGGGACCTGGTCCGGATTGTCAACGGGAACGAGCTCGAATTCTTTGGCCGGCTCGATCATCAGGTCAAGCTGCGCGGCTTTCGCATCGAGCTGGGCGAGATTGAATCGACCCTGCGGTCTCACCCGTTGATCAAGGATGCTGTTGTGATTCTGCGCGAAGACATCCCCGGCGAACCCCGGCTGGTGGCCTATGTGATTGCACCCGGTCCGCAGATTGGGGCCGGTGACCTGCGCGCACACGCTGCCAAATCGCTGCCGGAATACATGCTTCCGTCGACCATTGTCACCCTGGATCGCTACCCACTCTCGGCGAGTGGCAAGATCAATCGCCGCGCCTTACCCTCGCCCGAATCTCTGCCGAGCCAGATCGCACCGGATCACCCGGAAGCCACAGCGGCGAATGGTGAACTGGAAACAAAGCTACTTGCCATTTTTCGAGACGTTCTGCGTAACGACACCATCGGCGTAACCGATAGTTTCTTCCGCTACGGTGGATACTCGCTGCTGACAGTTCGCCTGTTTTCCCGGATTGACCGAGAATTCAATGTGCGGTTGCCTATCTCGCTGCTGTTCGATGCGCCTACGGTACGCGAATTAGCGCGTGTCATCGAGCAAGGCGCTTCGCCGTCGGTCATCGTTCCGATTCGCCCGCAAGGCAAGCTCGCACCCATCTTCATCGTGCAGTCGTACCTGCTGTACAACGTGATGCTCGACGTCGTTGAGGCCGATCGACCTATCTACGGGGTTCGCGAGACGGTGGAGGAGAAAGAACCGCTGCGGGTTGAGCACCGAGCTCGCATGTTCGCCCGAGAGATTCTCAGCGTCTATTCCAGCGGGCCAATCTATCTTGCCGGCTGGTGCGCGGCGGGGACGCTGACTGTCGAGATTGCCCGGCAACTTCGGGAAGCAGGTCACACCGTCGGCGTGGTCGCACTGTTCGACGCGGAACGGCCAGGCTACGCGCCGCCCAAAGGGGCCGGCGTCTGGGTGAACCGCATGTGGACGAAAGTGGTTTTTCACCTCAGGCGGATTTTCAATATTCCCTGGAAAGAAAAGCTGAATTACTTCTCTGAAGCCTTCGCCCGGAATTGGGATTGGGCTGTGGAATCGTTCTATTCCGCCCACTTCAGCAGCATGCTCTGGCTAAAGAAACGTTTTGGACTCTCCTTCTCGGAGACAGCCTTTAACAACGTTTATGCCAGCCTCTCCGCATTGAAGGATTTCTCTGTGCGCCCGTACCCGGGAAAGCTCACGCTGTATCGGGCGGCCGACGTACCGGGCTTCCATGGCATGGATCAAACCCTGGGCTGGGGAACGATCGCCGTCGGCGGTGTACACGTGGAATTTGTACCCGGCGACCATGTCTCGATGTTCAAGAAGCCACACGTCGCCAGCCTCGCCTATCGCCTTCAATCGGAGTTGCAGAAGGCGGAAAGCCACGCGCTTCGCGGCTGATCCACTTCCCTGCCTTGCTTCTGACGAGTGATCGTTCTGCGGATCACCGAGCTGGCTGCTTCGCGGGAAAGTGCTGAAAATCCACTTCCGGGTAGGCACTCGAACTCTGTTCCAGGAGCGGCTCTTTGGTCCCATTGAAAGTCTGCTTGAAAAATGCCAGCGTGTAGGCATTCATTAGCGCGTGCGCGCGCCTGGGGTCCAGTGTCCCGCCGCCCGTCCACTTGCGCAGCGGAGAAAACAAGGATCGGTCGCTGAAGTCCACATGATTCGTGCCCGACACAAACAGCAGCCATCCGCCATACTCGCGCAGACTCTCCGTCACGTGAGCAAACTCCAGCACGCAAGAGAAAACGTGCAGAAACCGTCTAGGTGATTTGGCAGTCGCCATAGTCCTCAGAAAACGATCACGGCTGAGCCATTCTCTGTCTCATCTTTGACTGCCAGCA
>CAILBQ010000053.1 GCA_903832475.1 uncultured Acidobacteriota bacterium
CCTGCCGGGAAGGCGCCTGCGAGCGATGGGTGTAGTGGCCCTGGGCGCCGCGACGGTGGCCGTGCTTTTGCCTGCTCTTTCCCAATTCGATGGCCCATTCATCGTGCCCGATCATCCCGAGGAGATGGATGCCTCTATCTTTCTGGAGAGCCGATTCCCACCCTCCACACCGGTGTACATGAACTTCAACTACCCGGCCTTTGCCTACTTCACGAACTACAAGATCAACGTGCTTCCCATCGGCGGTCCCGAGGTGTACAGCGCGGTCGATCATATGCCGGAAGGGGGCATCCTTGTTGCCTATCGCGAGAACGAAAGCGGCGACCCAAAGGTTGCGGTTCTCAATCAGGATGCAAGCCTGGAAAAGTTGAAAGAGTACAAGACGCTAGTGATCTATCGCCGGCACCAAAAATCGAAATAGGCATGGAGCAGCTTCTTCCCGCTGTTGAAATCTTCTCTCTGAGACTGGCCGGATTTCTTCAGGGGTTGGTGTGCAAAGTCCGATCGAGTTAGAATCTTGCTAGTGTTGGTTTCCTGATGAGAGTCGTTTCCATAACGAGGCGAGAGCGTTCGGATGGCAAGGTGGGTTTGTGGGTCCGGATCAGCCGAGTCGCGCTGCTGTTGACCGGGCTGCTCGTGCTGGTGATGCCTCTGACGGAGTACTTGTGGAATTTCGACCACTTCCTGCGTGACGGGCAGGACATCGAGCTGGGGCTTTTCTCGGTTGCCATGGTGATGTGTCTCGTTCTGATGATGTTGCAGCGCGGCAGTCAAGGATTTCTGGCAATCCTGGCGGTGCGGATTCTGGCCGTGCGCGACCGGATTTTCACCCTCTTTTGGCTCATGCTTGCCTCAACGCCGACTCGACCATGCGAGCGAGGAACTCCCTTTGCCGGGTTCGAATTCTGCAGTCCGGCATTGACCCAGCAATCCCTTCCAATTCTGGTCTAATCCCTTCTCCGCAATCCCGGCGGCTCTTCGGAGCGTACGAGATTCCTGCAACCAAACCGAGCCCCTAGCCGGTCGGTTTCGGAGAAGAAATGAAAAAAATAGAAGTTTTCCATGCCTGGGCCAGTATTCTGTCTGGTCGCGCCCCCTCGCTCTCGATCGAGATAACCAAGGAATGTCCCTTGCGGTGTCCCGGCTGTTATGCGTTCGACGCAGCTCATCTGGGAAGCGCCACGCAACTCCGTGAGCTCTCGGATTTTAAAGGAGATGAACTGGTCACCCGCATACTTGCACTGCTGGATGAGCTCAAGCCCCTGCATGTTTCGCTGGTGGGAGGCGACCCGCTCGTGCGCTTCCGGGAGTTGGAGAAGCTGCTGCCAGAGATCGCGAAGCGCGGAATTCATACCCAGATCGTTACCAGCGCATTTCGAGTGATCCCGCCGGAGTGGAAGGATTACAAGAAGCTCAACGTCGTAGTCTCCATCGACGGCTTGCAACCGGAACACGACGAGCGTAGAAAACCGGCGACCTATGAGCGAATTTTGAAAAATATTGCCGATGCTCGAGTCACGATCCACTCGACAATTACTTCGCAGATCGCCTCTCGTCCTGGATATCTCGACAAATTTCTTTCCTACTGGAGCGAAAACCCGGCAATTCGCAAGATATGGTTCAGTTTGTTTACCCCGCAGCGTGGCGCCACGGATCCCGAGATTCTTTCGGCCGATCAGCGCATCACCGTCGTGGACGAACTTCGCCGGCTTCGCAGGATATATGCCAAGCTGGACATGCAGGACATTGTGATCGACGAATTCGTCAAGCCGCCTTCCAGCCCTGAAGAATGCATCTTCGCGCGCACAACCCAAACCATCTCTGCGGATTTGACCACGGAGATTACGCCTTGCCAGTTCGGAGGGGATCCGGACTGCTCGCAATGCGGCTGCATCGCCTCGATGGGTCTTGCGGCTGTCGGCCATCATCGCGTTGTCGGCGGCCTCACCGCCGGCCACCTCTTCATGGCGTCAGATAAGCTAGGCAAGAGCATGCGAAAGCTGATCAACGCTCCGACGCGCAAATCTGTTGCGGCCGCCCATGCGACTCCGTTCAACATCTTGTCTCGCTAGCCCACAACGCAGGTCAAGAGGGAGGTGATCCTTTGAATGAATGGGAACCCAACGTGGAAAGACAACTGCGTCGCGACCTGGCGAAGTTTAGCCGATGGTTGTCCCGCATCGGCTTTACTCCCGGGACGGCCGGGAATCTGTCACTTCGTCTGGACGCTCGACGTTTACTGGTCACGCCCACGGGGGTCAGCAAAGGTTTAATCAGACCTTCTGACATGGTCATTGTGGATCTCGAGGGACGTTTGCTCGCGGGATCCAGAAAGGTGACCAGCGAGATCGATATGCATGTCGCGGTGTACCACGTGCGGGAAGACGTAGGTGCGGTCGTGCATGCGCACCCGCCCATGGCCACGGCCTTCGCCTGCTCAGGAAGAGGGCTCGATCAAATTCTTTGCCAGGAAGCGGTAATGACGGTGGGGGTTGTTCCCCTGGCTACCTATGCGACTACCGGAACTGGCGAAGTAGCTGCCAGCTTGCTTCCTCTATTGCCTGACCATGACGCAATTCTTCTCGAAAACCACGGCGTTGTCTGCTGTGGGCAAACGCTGCCGGATGCCTTCATGAAGATGGAGACAGTGGAACACCTGGCCCATCTAACCCTCGTCGCTCACCAGTTAGGATCGGCGCGTCCCCTCAGGCCGGAACAGATCCAGCAACTCCGGAGCGCTCGACGAAAGTACCAGGAGAACAGCCAGGCATGCTCTTCGGATTCTGAAACGCAGGTGCAAGCGGCAGGCGCCGCCACCATTGCGACATAGGGGCAGCCACAGAAAAATGCGGTGCAGGAATGTTTTCCTGCACCGCCGGTGTTGAGTTGCGGGTTTGGATCAGGCGTAGATGCCGCGCTGCTGGATGGTGAGGGCGACGCGGTCGATTGCCAGCATGTAAGCGGCGATGCGGTTGTTGACGTTGTGAGCTTCGGCGTAGCGAAGGACGTCTTCGAAGGCTTCGCGAAGAATGCTTTCCAGCTGTTCAATCACGACTGCTTCCTTCCAGAAATAGCCCTGGCGATCCTGCACCCATTCGAAGTAGCTGGCGGTTACGCCGCCGGAGTTGGCGAGGATGTCGGGCACAACGAAGACGCGCTTTTCGGCAAGGATCTCGTCGGCGACGGCGGTGGTAGGACCGTTGGCGCCCTCGACAAGGATCTTGGCCTTGATGCGGTCGGCATTACGGCTGGTGATCACATTTTCAGTGGCTGCGGGAATGAGGATATCGCACTCGGTGAGCAGCACTTCTTCCGAAGGCATGGCTTCGGCATTGCGGAAGCCTAAGGTCGTCCCGTTGCGCTCCTTGTAGGCCAGCAGCTGGTGAATGTCGATGCCGTTGGGGTTGTACAGGCCGCCGTCATATTCGGCGATGCCGAACCCGTGCCCTATCGCATTGCGTTCCCTGAGAACTGCGCCGGCCGCTTCGTTCGCATCCGGCTCGACGGCACGGGTTGCCTGCATTTCTCTGAATGTCAGATTTTTGGCCACCAGGTCGAACAGGCG
>CAILBQ010000054.1 GCA_903832475.1 uncultured Acidobacteriota bacterium
AGGATAACGACCGCGTTGAAATCACCGCAGTCCTTCTTTACCCTGGCATCCATCCTGTGAGTCTGGACGGATTGACCTTTGATCCAGGGTCTCAATTCCGAGTGCTGATCGAGGACCTCTTCCAGATTCACATCGACATCTGAGTAGATGACCGTGGCCGTTGGCTGAGCGAGCGAAGCACACGCCGGACGTTCGGTTCGCTTAATGGTAACGTGCTGCCAGACATGAGCATCTGGAGACGGTGTGTGCTGCTCCAGAGCTTCGGGTACATCTCCAAAAACGCCAATTCTTTTTACGTTTTTTCCCTTGTCCTGTTCAGGAGTCGCGGGCTTGACGGGTGGTGTGTTGCGGTCTCGTTTCTTGTCGGCAGGGACTGTTCCTGTTACCGTCTGAGCAGCGGTAGAAGCATCGACCTTGTGGGTGTTGTCCCTTTGGTTAGATCCGTTCAGTCGCGACCACCAGCCGTGGCTGTAGGCGAGGTATCCAAGCCCGCCAAAACCTCCGAGGAGAAGCAGCCCGATAGCAAGCAATTGCTGGTTGCGGTGCCGTGGCTCTTGCTTTTCGTTCGTTGCTTCGACATGCACCGCCGCCACTACGCCCGGCGCCGGTGCCGTGCCAATGCGAACAAATTCGATGCCGATGTTATCCTGGCCGCCAGCGGCAAGAGCCTGATGCAGCAAAGTCTCCGCCGTGGTCTGGACCGAGAGAGTACTATCGGTGGCGACGGTCGAAATATCGGCATCGGCGACATAGCCCCAGAGGCCGTCGGAGCAAAGAAGCAGAGCATCGCCGGACTGCAAGTCGACTCGGTCAATCTCCATTTCAACTTCGGGACGGTGACCCAGGCTGCGCGTCAATACCGATGCATCAGGATGATTACGTGCTTCTTCTTCGGTGATGAGATTGCGGCTCAGAAGAGCTTGAACGGCGGAGTGGTCGCTGGTCAGCTTTTGCATTTTGCCGCCCCGAATCAGGTACGCACGGCTGTCGCCGACATGACCGATCCAGGCTATTGGGGAGCCGTTGACCGCTGTTTGCACCAAGGCAAGGACGACCGTGGAGCCCATACGCTGTAGCGTTGGATCGGAAGAACCCGCGGCGCTATGGATTGAGGTGTTGGTGTAATCGCACGCCTCTTGAAGGGCGCGATCCGGCGGATAGTTGGCTGGACGCGAAGCGAGTTGGCTGGAGAATCCATCGACCACCATGCGCGAAGCGGTTGCACCCCCCTGGTAGCCTCCAATTCCGTCGGCAACGATGAAAAGTTTGCCTAGAGGGACAGTCGCACTGCGAACATTGTCCTGATTTTCTTCCCGAACCTTGCCACGATCACACACTTCCGCGGATGTGACGATCAAGGTGCTTCGGGGCGAAACGTCGTTCATTCGATTACCTCGCAGGCAGGACGATTCGCCTGCATGTTCCTATAGCGTCCTTCGATCTCGAGAATGCGCGGACTTCATGTGGAAAACTTTCAATGCATTATTGAGGATCGCTGTCTCGTTTCCGAAGGATACCAAGGACGGCGAGGATCAGGATGCCAAGCATTCCTAAAAGAACCAGAAGGGACGTTCTGTACGAGTGCCGGAAGTCCTTTGCGCTATAGGTTTTCTGATCGTAGGTGACCTCGAGTGGCGCAGAAGTGAAGTTTTCATGCATCTTGTCGTCTGCGTCTGGGCAGTCCAACTGGTAATGCGGGATGATCTCCTGAACGATATCAGCGGACCGCTTGCCCGCGTTGTAGGCCTCGGCCGAGCAGGCCGCTTGGGCATTGTGGAAAGCTTGGGTTGAAGCGGTGACATGGGTGTTGATTGGCCCAGGGTCGCCAGCCTGCCGCCATTTTGCCGCGTCTGCTTCCTGAAGCAAGTTCCCTTCCAACGCCCACTGGGAGGGGACCAGGCGAGTCACCCATCGAACGTTGCTGCTCATCATGTAAGCCGGGCGCAGACCGCCGCCCAGGGCAATAATCGGCAGCAGGACGACGGGAAGCAGAGCGATCGCGCTTTCCGTGGTCTTGGAGATAGCTGAAATGCAAAGGCCAAGACCTGTACCCACCATGGCCGAAAGCACGAGGATGATGAAGTCGAGGAAGAGACTGCCTTGCAGATCGATGGCTAAAGAGACGATTCCCAGCAAAGAAAAGCACTGGATCAGAGCCAAACCAAAAAGGACCGCCAATTTCGAAAAGACGTAGGATCCGAGTTTAAGCGTGACCATGCGCTCGCGCTTGTAAACGGTCCATTCACCGACGATGTCGCGCGCCGCGTTGTTACATCCAAACCATATGGCGGCGACGACCATGAGGAAGTGGATGCCTGCCAATTTGTGCGAGAGGTCGCCGCGCGCGTTCACATCCAGGCCGTGATAAACAAGCGCTATCAATGCGGCAAAGAGCGGCGCTTGAATGAGCAGGATGGCGGTCTGGGTGCGATCGCGCAGCTTGACGATGGTATTGCGCTTGATCAGCGCGAACCACTGGGTCAGGTCAAAATGGCGTTTGGGCTTGTCACCGGCGGTCCTTTCAGTGCCGGGGGGCTGCTTGCCGGAGCGTCCTTCGACAAAGTCGCGTTTGTAGCGTGACCCATGGTACGCCTGCTGCCATTCCACCGAAGTTTTCTTAGCGACGCCAGAGAGCAGCATCTCAGGAGACAACTCCGCCGGCGGCGCTCCGGGCGGTGGAGGGTTAAAGAACTGAATCGAATCTGGGTATGCCGGGCCGAAGTACACCATGGACCCTGTCTTGCCGCCAGGATCGCGATTGACCATGATGAGATCGTCAAACTGTTTATAAATATGAATACTGGGCTGGTGGATGGTGGTGATGATTGTCTTACCCTGGCCGGCTAACTCCTTGAGTAACTCGACCACCGACTCGGCGTCGTAGGACGAAAGCCCGGAGGTCGGTTCGTCGAGGAAAAGCACAGGGGTATCGTTGATCAATTCCAGAGCAATATTTACCCGCTTGCGCTGGCCGCCGGAGAGAGTTTTGCGCTCTGCCGAGCCGATGATCGTATCCTTCTTATCCTGCATGCCAAGTTGACCGAGCACCTTGATGGTGCGGGCGTGAATCTCGTCATCTGTGAGGTCGGTGCGGAGGCGGGCGGAGAAATAAAGTGCTTCACCAACAGTAAGTTGCGCATGGACGATATCGTCCTGGGGAACGTAGCCAAGTTGCTGACGGAATCGATCATAGAAATCGTACAGACTGGCGCCGTTGAAGAGCACCCGTCCTTCCGCCGGCTTGGTGTAGCCATTGAGAGCTTTGAGCAACGTGGTCTTGCCGGCACCGGCGCCGCCCATGAGGGCGACCAGCTCGGATGGAAAGATGGTCATTGAAACCGGTTCGATCAGGCGCCTGCCGTTGGGCGCGTTGACCACGACGTCGGCGGCTTCGATGGTGAGATTGCCTTGGTACTGTCGCTGCGCCAGCCCGCCGCCTTCCATCAACTGAAAGCGATAACTTCCCAGGCCAATTTCCTGACCTGGCTTGGCAAGAACTTTACCGCTGATGCGAATACCGCCGACGAAGGTCCCGTTGCGGGAGCCGAGATCCTCGACGAGGATGCCGCCTGCCTCACGCGTCAGGCGCGCGTGCCGCCAGGAAACCATGGGGTAGTCCAGAGGCACATCGCTTTGCGGATCGCGCCCGATCACCATGGAGTTGCCGCGAAACGCGACAGTCTGGTAGGCGGCCTCGCCGATTTCCACTTTCTTGGAGCCGAGTAACTGACTCGCTGGAATCTTGTAGGAACCCAGGAAAACGTTGCTGGACGGACTTAGTGGTTCACGATGAATCTTGTTGTCGACGCGGTCAATGGAAGTGCCGTTTCGGGAGTTCAGATCCTCCAGGATGGGCCTTCCGCTCTCGAAGACGATGCGAGCATGGTTCCAGCCGACGATAGGCAGATCCACCTGCACGTCCGAGTCGGGCGATCGACCGATGGTGATGACCCTGCCTGATGCGGGAGCGGGCGTGAATCCAGCAGGCTGGTTGTTGCCCGGGCTGGATGCAGCTCCGGACGCAGCAACACTTGAACCGGCTGGCGGCCAGGGCATGGGCGTGCGCTGGCCCAGCGTAATCTGCATCCCCGGCTGCACCGGCACTTGCTGCCCGACCGGGATGCGGCTGCCATTGACGTATGTTCCGTTGGTAGACTGAAGATCCTGCACCCAATACTGATTGCTCTGGCGAGTCAGCCGGCAGTGATGTCCGGAAACGGCAGGCTTGTCGCAGACAAGGTCGCAGTCGGCAGCACTGCCGAGTATCCATGATTGCACTGGAGCCTGTGGGTTGGATGACATGGGATGAAGGTCTAAGCCACCCAACTGTAGCACGGTCTCCACAAATCAAAGCAAGAACAATCTTGGAGTCCGCGCGTGGCCAGAAAACCTCGAGCAGAACTTTGCTGCCTTACCGCTCTTTAAGATGTCGCAAAACGGAAGGCTCGATCGTGCGGAGAATCTGGATGCTCGTGTGGACAGGAATCGGCTACAATCAAGTTCCCCCGCCATGCTGCACCGAAAGTCGCAACAAATCAATCAGCGCAGGAGAACTTTTGCAATGGCCGTTTGGACCAGACGGGAATGGTTGTACAAGGCCGGATTGGGCACTGCCGCCTGCTCGCTGATTCCTTCGCTGATCAGCGAAGAGCCGCGCGCGGCGACTCACACGCGCGGCAATATCAGCGATCAGGATGAGATTGCCCTTGGCAATAAATTTGCTGAGCAGCTGGAGAAGGAACAGCCCATTGTTTCCAACTCCATCATCGATCCGTATCTGACCAAGATGGTTCAGGAGTTAGCAAGCAAGAGCCAACGGCCCAACATGCCGTATCACATCAAGCTGGTCAATACCATGGAAGTGAATGCGTCATCGATCCCAGGCGGCGGACTGTATCTCAACCGCGGCCTTTTTGAGTTGGTGACGAGCGAAGATCAGTTGGCGGCCACACTGGCGCACGAAATCGGCCATGTGGTAGGCAGGCACGCCATTAATCAATTGATGCTCAGTTTCGAGGCCAAAGCGTTGCTCAAACCGGTGCTCGATAACCTGCACAAGCAGAATGGAGTTGTCGAGAAAATCATTCTGAGCATGGGAGGCGCGGTTGCCATGCTGGCCATGCTGCATTTCAGCCGGCAGGACGAGGCCCAGGCCGACATGCTTGGATTTTATGAAATGCTGCGCGCGGGATGGGACCCACGTGGCTTCATCAAGATGTTTGCCATGCTGGATAAGCTGGAGAAGTCATCCGGTGGTTCTCATATCCGCTTCCTCTCCGATCATCCGCCCACGCCGGAACGACTCGAGGCAGTTCGTCGAGAAGCTCACGTAGTGAGCATTCCGGCGAACGCACGAACAGATTCCTTTGCGTTTCATGCCGCCAAGACTGCGCTTCATGTGCTGCCCGACCCTCCCAAGCCACACAAACCGGCGAAGAAACAGTGACGTCGCCGTGCAAACCGGAACATTCCATTGATGACTCACTCCCAACGCTTCAGAACTAATCCATTGATAAGTGCGATGCTGACTCTGCTCGGCGTGACGCTCGGTGCCTCATGGGTTCCGGATGCCGCGTCGCAGACCGCGCAATCGGCTACTCAACTTACAGCGGGGCCGTCCTACACAAGCGGCGATGAGAAGGCGAATTCCGCAGCGTCTACTCCGAAGTTTCCTACCGTGGATGTGGTGTTCGAGTTATCGACTTCCGATGGCTCGCCGGTGGCGGCAAAGGCGGGAGACCTGAAACTTTTCTCGCAGGGGAACCAGATCGCCACAGCGAAATCGCTGCGCAGCTTTGAGCAAACCGGTCAGGGACTGACAGCGATTCTCGCTATCGACGCAAGCGGTTCGATGAAAGGCGCACCGCTGGCGGCGATCCACGCCTCGATTGCCAAATTCGTTAGCCAGGCGCGGCCCCAGGACCAGGTAGAGGTAATCACCTTTGCCGACCAGACGCGCGTTGATGTCCCGTTCGGTGCCAGTCAATCCGCACTGACGCGGGAACTGCAAACCGTGCAGGCACGCGGAAAATACACGCACCTGTGGGATGGGCTGCTCGATGCCCTTGCGCAATTCACAGCCACTCAACCGAAGCGGCGACAGATCGTGGTGATTTCCGACGGTCACGATGAAGGCTCCGCGCATGCCCTGGCCGATGTGGTGGTAAAAGCGAAATCGCTGAGCGTGGTAATCGACTCCATCGGATTGACGAAAGATGCCGGACAATATCTCGGCTCCCTGCAGCAGTTATCGCAGCAGACCGGCGGAAGCTATCATCGAGCGCAGGACGCCCAGGCGCTGGAAGGGCTGATCGGGCAAGGCATTCAAGCGAATCGAGCAACTCCGGTCGCAACTTTCAAAACGTCGCACTTGGCGGGGGACGACAAACTGCATGCCGTGCAGTTGCGCTGGACGCCGGGCAATCTCTCAGCTTCTACGTTTGTGATGACACCGAAGCTCAACTTCATTGACAGCATCAGGGCACTGGTTGCAGACAATGTCTGGATCTGGGTATTGGGCGGATGCTTTGTCGCGGGCGTGATTTTACTGATCCTGTCCCTGATGGGTTCACGCCGCAAATCTGCGCCTGTGGCCGCCTACCCTGCAGCCGCCTCCACGCCGCCGGCCAATGCCGAGACGCCGACGTACTCCGCTCCCGCGGTTTCCGGCTCATCTTCAGCGAGTGCCACCGAATGGATCAAGCCGGTGCGGGCTTCGACGATTCCGGAAGGCTCGTACCCGACCACCCCTGCGCCTGCTCCGCCCGTGACTCCCGCGAAATTCGCGACGGATCGAACGCGCACACAGCTTGCCATCTTCTTTGAAGCCTCGAGCAGCGGATCGATGGCCCGCCTCGAGATCACATCTGGCGCGCTTGCCGGCCAGAGCGTTTCCATGTCGACAGCGACCTTTACCCTGGGAGCGGTGGACGGGAATTCTCTGATTCTGCCGGGCGATTCCACTATTTCCTCCCATCACGCAAGGCTGCTGTGGGAGTCTTCCATTTTGAAAATTGAAGACACCAACTCGACAAACGGCACCTACGTCAATGGATCGCGGCTTTCGGCAGGCCGCCATTTGTTGAAGCCGGGCGACGAGATCCGAATGGGACAAACCTTGCTGACCGTTCTTCGTGCATGACTCTGGACGGGGCCTTGATCGCGATGCAAGAATCACAACGAAGTTTCTCGATTCCTTTTGTCAGCGGCATCAGGAATGTCTGTCACGATTACTCAGGGGGAGAAAATCATGATCTGTGCCAAGTGCTCGTATGCATGGAATCCGGATTCAGCCACAAATTGCGTGCAATGCAAAGCGCCTCTGGATTCTGCCTCCCAGCCCCGTCGAGGCGACACGCAGGACGAAGATCAACACCAGGAAGCTGTGCGGCGGCCCACCCTGACCGAGGGAATGCCCCCAGTCAATCCCCGTCCCGCCGAGCCTTCCGTGTCGCAACCGCGCTGGAACGATTCCCTGACGCCTGATCGTGCGGAGCGCCGAAGAACCGTGTTTGCAGGAATGGCCGCGGCTGAAGCCCCGGCTTCGACAGGTGGGGCGCGCCGCCCTCAGACCATTGCCGTGGACCCGAGTCGCAAAATTGTCGGCGTGCTCATTACCTACAGCTGGCAGGACCAGGGACAGATTTTTCCCATTCTCGAAGGCCGCAACCTTATCGGAAAAGATCCCGACCAATGCGACATTTGCATTGCCCAGGATCAGACTCTCTCAGCTGTAAATACGTTCATCACCTATCGGCGGCATTTCATCATTGGCGATAAGGTGAGCATGAGTGGGACCGACGTCAATGGCGAACCCATTGAAACAGAGTTTGTGCCACTCCATAACTACGCGAAGATTCGGACCGGCTCAACACATTGGACCTTTGTTGCGATTCAGCCTCCGCCCGATCCATCCTCCAATTCGTAGGCCTGGCTATTTGGAAATCTCTGTCCCGACGGATCCGTTCACCGTGCGCAGGAAGCTGGCCCGAGCAATTTCTTGCCGTTCTGGCACGCGAGAGCGCGGTGCGTCCACAAGCATTGTTGTTACTTTGACTTAGCGAAATCGCTTGCGCCGAGTCGGGCTGGGCACTTTTTCATCCGACAACGGCGCTGAAACGGTCATGGGAATCTGAGCACCTTGCATGTTACGATGGAGTCCCCTCCGCGTGAGTCGGTTAAGCTCACTGCTATTTTTTGTATTTCCATGAGCACTTTTCCTCGGATTGTCCGCTATCTAGGGCAGGATGAGTTGAACCATGCAGGCCTGACCGCCTTCGAGCGTGCAGGCACGCGGCGCCAGAATGCATCCCGGGCCACGCACCCACAACATCTGAAAGTTTGACCCAGCCGCTGACGAACAACACTGAAGGAGTTAGCCATGCGCAAGTCCAATGAATTACCCCGGAGCGGTGCTCAAGGTTCGAATCGCACTGTCTTGATTCCCGTGATTCTTTCTCTCGCCGTTTTCACCGTAAGCGGTGGCGTGGCGGTAGCAGGAACCAAACCATCAGCACCACCGGCGAAGTCGGCTCCGGCCGCGCCGAGACCCGCTGCGCCAGCGGCCCCGGTTCGACCGGGCGCGCCGGGGACGGCAGCGACGCGTCCTGGAGCACCCAGTGTCCCCGGTACCCGTCCTCAGCCCGGCCTACCCGGTGGCCCCGCGCGTCCCACGGTAGGCACCGCCCCGGTGCGGCCAGTCGCTCCTACCCCGCATCCGCCCATGGTCTCGAAAACTGGCCAGCCGGTCGTCCATGCGAACGACAAAGTTACACCCGGACCGCACGGCGGCAAGACGATCGAGTCCACGGACGGAACCCGGGTGCAGACCAACGCCGGCGGCAAGGTAACGTCCATCAAGACCGCGTCAGGAACAGAAGCGCATCTGAATCCCTCTACCGGCAAAATCACGTCCATTCGCCATATAGGACCGGACGGAACAGGCACCATCGTGCATAAGTCGCCTAGCGGCGTGCCCACCACTGAGCACATCAAGAAGGATCCTTTTGCCCCTGGCCACACCGTGCGCACGGTCACTCATGGCAGCACCAACTACCGCGAGCGCGATTTGCTTCGTCGGCCCGGCTACAGCCAGCGCACCTATTACGATCACGGCCGCACGTACGTGCGGGTCTATAACCAGCACGTCTATGGCGTTTACGGCGCTTATCCAGTGTATGTGCCGGCCTACTACTACGGCCCCGGCTACTACGGCTACTTTGGCAGCCCCTGGGGCGTCCAGGTTGCCTTTGGGTGGGGCGCGTACCCCGGCTACGCATATTACGGCGGATATTTCGCTCCAGCACCCTATTACGTTTCGCCCGGTGCGTGGATGGCGGATTACATCATCGCGGAAAACCTGAAAGCTTCCTATGCCGATCAACAAACCGCCCCCCCGGCCGATGCGGAAGCACAGACTGCACCGCCTGAGCCAATTCCAGCCGAGGTGCGCACAGCGTACGTGCAACAGGTGCAGGCTGCTGTCCAGCAGGTTGCTGCGGAAGCCGCTGGGCATGCCGCGCCCGATCAGGTCCCGGGAGCGCTGCGGCCCGACTTCGTCATGTTCCAGAGCTATACCGACGTAGAAGCCGATAACAATGGCGAAGCCTGCGCATTGACGGGCGGCGACTTTGTGAAGCGCGAAGAAAGTACTCCGGATGCGGCTCAGACTGTCGCCGTCACGGTGGTCACCGTGGCCAAGCCAAGTGCGAGTCATTGCGCCAAGAATGCCCGCGTACGGCTGACAGTCGCCACGCTGCAGGATTGGTACAACAGCTTCCAGGCTTCGCAGCAAGCGGGTTTTGATGCGTTGGCAGCCAATGCCGGGAAGAATGGCTTCCCTGCCGCGCCTGATACCGCCAAGGTCGCCAACCCCAACGGCCAGGGAACGCCGGATGATCCCAATGCCCTAGCCGGCTCCGTCCAGGAAGCACAGAACAATGGCGCCCAGATGCAGGCAGAGGTTCAGCCGGGCGGCGGCCAGTAAGCCTGCTTCATCCATTTGATGGGATCACCGGCTGACGATGCCGGCAGCTGGTGATCCTTGCATCGAAGGCGGATGCAGAACCACCCGCATCCACCCTAATCATCACGGGCGCCGCTCGGCGCGCCAGATATCCGGGAGAAATCACATGAGAACGCTTCGATGCTTCACCGTGTCTGCGATGATGTCGCTATCACTCGCGACGGCGGTGCACCTGCAGGCCCAGGCTGCACCCAGCCTGCAGGATCTGCTCAAGACGCAATACAAAGTAACCACCACGGGATCTGACGCCGAGGGATTTAAAGTCATCGAAGCCGGTACGGTCCTGACACTGAAGAAGGGTGGCGTCATCGCAACGCCGCAGGCCGCCGCTGGGCAAGTCAGGATAAATCCGTTCCAGAAAATGTGCAGCAATACCTTCAAAAATGGCAATCTGTCCACAGGCCGCGGCTGCGCCATGACCACCGAAGGCGCACATTATCTTGGTAAAGGTTCAAAACTGTATCTGACCAAGATGGAAGTCAAAACCAAGGAAAACAAGATCTCGTTCAACCTGATCGAGTGCGACACGTGCAACGGAGCGCAAGCCCCTAGCTCAATGAAATCGACAGTGAATTTCGAATTCGCGGACAAATTTCTGGATACTGCGGAGCCAGGCCAGATCGTGGACGTTATCAGCCAGGTGCTTGAGCCGGATACCTCTGCCAGTGCGGCTGCGCCCCAGGCTGCCGAGCCCCAGCCCGTGGTCGCTCAGGCTCCCCAGCCACCACCGCCGCCCGCGCCTGCAGGACCGCCGCCAACGGTGCAGATAGGCGATCCTCCGCAAAAGGTCGTCGCGATTCTGGGCAATCCCATCGTTGTGCTTCCCGGTGCAAACGGGAAAAAAATCTATAAGTACAAGGATTTCAAGGTGATCTTTGTCGGGGGAAAAGTTGCGGAAGTGGATTGATACCGTTCCCCGTGGTTGCGCCCTCCTGCTGAACACGGCATTCGCGGGAGGGCTTCTTTTGTCTGCGAACCATGGGCATGCGGAAATTCCACTCTACGGTCCCAGCGGGATAAGCCCGACGGCTGTCAAGCAGGGAGTCTTGGGTAGTTGCTATTTTCATGCCTCTGTCGCCGCCGTCGCCAAGGCGAATCCGTCGGCGATTCGGTCCGCGATTTCCGGCACTCACACGCCTGGCTACCGTGTTCATTTCAAGACAGGACCGGAAGAGCTGGTCTACGCGCAGGACCTCGAGTATTCTCACGCGCACAATTACGACCGGTCTGAAGGCGAATGGGTCGCAGTGCTCATGCGAGGCTATGCGCAGCGGGAGCTTCGCGGAAGCTTGATAGACAGCGTCTCCCGATCGACAACGATTCCAACCTTGATCAAGCCTCCGACTCTCGCGATTCTGAGACAGAGTGGTCCACTGCTGCTTGCTTATGATCGCGCCGTGCGCAGCGTCGTCAGCCAGGATGGCCAGATGGACAAAGGTGCATTTCGAAGCCAACTCTCGCGAGAACTCAATTCGCTGGGAGTGCCGGCAGCGCAGTCTGCCATGCTCGCCGGTCTGATTGAACATGCTGGCGTTTATGAATCTCTCACGCGAACCGTACAGGCGAACGGCGAGGTGTTCGGCGCCTATCGCGGGATGGGCCAGGGAGGCATTGCGGTCAGCGTCATCGCATCTTTAATGGGAACAGCCCGCAGTGGGCAATCGTCCGATACGGCCTTGCTGGTCGAGCAATTGAAACATCTGCATCGCAGCGGAGAAGCGATGGTAGCTGGAACCAGATCGTCCAACCCTGAGGGTGCGGATTCTGCCAACTGGTTCGTCCCAAACCATGCATACACCGTGTTGGATTTCAATGAAGGTCGATCCACTGTAGAGCTACGAAACCCATGGGCCACCAAGCCCGGGCCAGACGGATCTTTTAACTTGAGCCTGTCCACATTTGAACAGACATATCTAACATTCTCGTATTCACAATAGTGAAGCTATCTTAGCGATTTAGACCCAAACGCCGAGCGACCGCCCCCAAATCCACGAACCGAGACCTCCTGCAATCGAAAAGACAATAAACTTGGACGTTAATCTTGATTAAAAGAATGGTTGAAATGACGAACTTTTCATCTAGTTATTCAAAACATCACAAAGAGGCTCACATTCTAAAATTTC
>CAILBQ010000055.1 GCA_903832475.1 uncultured Acidobacteriota bacterium
CATGCATCGTTGACTATCAGTTTGAAGTTATCCGAATCATGGAGTCCAATTGTGAAACTAGCCAGCCTGAACAACGCCGGCCCCACGGCAGGCAAGATCGCAGCCCTGGCCGCAGGGCTGGCTATGCTGGCCTCGACCGGCGCCGCCCACGCGCAGAAGCTTACCGGCGCCGGAGCTACGTTCCCTTACCCCATCTACTCGAAATGGTTCAGCGAGTACAGCGCTGCGCATCCGGGTGTGGAGATCAACTACCAGTCGATCGGCTCAGGCGGCGGCATCAAGCAGGTGACCGCTGGACTCGTCGACTTTGGTGCGACCGACGGTCCCATGACCGATGAGCAGTTGGCGTCGTCCAAGGTAAAGCTGATCCATTTCCCCACCGTCATGGGCGCCGTGGTTCCCATCTTCAACGTGACTGGCGTCAGCGATCTCAAGTTCTCGCCGGAAGTACTGGCCGACATCTTCGCCGGCAAGATCGGCAACTGGAGCGACCCTCGCATCGCGAAAGACAATCCCGGCGTCAAGCTGCCCAACGAGAACGTCAACGTCGTTCATCGTTCGGATGGCAGCGGCACCACTTACATCTTCTCCGACTATCTCTCCAAGGTGAGCAAGGACTGGGCGAACGGCCCGGGCAAAGGCACGGCACTCAACTGGCCCAAGGGCATCGGCGGCAAGGGAAATGAAGGCGTCGCCGGCTTGGTTCGGCAGCTTCCCGGAGCCATCGGCTATGTTGAACTGATCTATGCCATGCAGAACAAGATCACCTTTGGCGAAGTGAAGAACGCAGCAGGCAACTGGGTCAAGGCTTCGATTGACGGCGTTACCGAAGCGGCTGCCAGTGTCAAGACCATGCCTGCCGACTATCGCGTCTCAATCACCAATGCTCCCGGCGCGAACGCTTACCCCATTTCCAGCTTCACCTGGCTTTTGGTACCCGTGAAGTCGGCTGACCCGGCCAAGGGCAAAGTCCTCAAAGACTTCCTGAACTGGATGCTGAATGACGGTGAAAAGCAGGCTTCGGCACTCTATTACGCTCCTCTGCCGGCCTCTGTCGTGGCCAAGGAACATGTGACGGTCGACAGCCTGCCTTGATGACCCGGAAAGCAAGAAGAGAAGGTCCCGTTCGATCGGGGCCTTTTCTTTGCCTTTCCTTCGTGTCAATCCAGCATCAACACCTGTCAACTCCTGAAGAAACGCTGGGATTCTCGCTTGCAACGGGCTGATTTTGTTGTCCGTTCACATTCTGTTCATACTCGCGCATTAGCCTTGAAACGGTGACTGTCCCTTTGTCTGAATACCGCATGAAAGCTCCAGAGACGATTTCAGAGAAGGTGCCAGAACCTGCCGCTGGAACCGCTGGCGTGATATCGACCGCGGGCATTGCCGACGCTGCAGCCCCCGTCTCGGACATTCGGCGCTTTCTTCTTTCTCGTGGCAATTCTTCCCTGGCGGACCGCTCCTTTGGCGGCCTGATGCTGGCTTGCGCCGTCAGCATTTTCGCCATCGTGGTGTTGATTGCGACGGAGTTGGTCCTCCAGTCGCAAATGAGCTGGCACAAATCCGGCCTGGCATTTTTCTACAAGTACAACATCGATCCCGACACACATCTGCCCACGTTCTGGGACCCGGTCAACGGATCGTTCTATGCGCTCCCTTTCCTCTATGGAACGCTGGTGACATCGCTGGTGGCGCTGGTCATCGCCGTGCCGCTTGCCATCGGCGTGGCTATCTTCCTCACCGAAATGTGCCCTCGCTTTCTGCGCAGCCCGCTGTCGTTCCTGACCGAGTTGCTGGCCGCGATTCCCAGCGTGGTGTACGGCTTGTGGGCCATCTTCATCCTGGTTCCGCTGTTGCGCGAACACATCAACCCTGTGTTCATGGCCGTCTTCAATGCGCCAGGCGTGGTCAAGCTTTTTGGATGGACCGGCTTGGTCGGTGAGAACGGTCTCTTTGGCGGCGTGAATCTCGGGCTGGGCCTGCTTGCGGCCGGCGTCATCCTGGCCATCATGATCCTGCCCATCATCGCGTCG
>CAILBQ010000056.1 GCA_903832475.1 uncultured Acidobacteriota bacterium
AGCATCAAAAGTCCACGACGCGATGCGTGATCCTTCTTGTGAGTCTTGAAATGCTCGGTCAACTCGCCGATGCGCACACTCAGGATCGCAATCTGAACTTCCGGAGAACCGGTGTCGGAATCGTGGGTGCGGAAGCGTTGAATCAGGTCAGTTTTCGTAGCAGATGCCAGCACAGCTTCTTGGTACTCCTCAATCACACAATCTCAATGTCTCTTTGAAGAGTACCACGATTTGCACCAAATTTGCCACGCGGCAGGACTGCCAATTCGCCGCATGATCCCCAAAAGCGGACTCCATGAACCTATCGCGTACATCCATTCAGAAACAGAAAATCCAGGACAGGAAAGGCCAAAACACCCAGGTAATCACACTGTCCGGGACTTCCCAGCCAGCAATGCACATCGGTTGGTGCGGAAAAACCCAGTCCCTGGACAGATCGACTGCTTCAACAAGCAATGCAAAATGGAAGCGCACAGCCCAAAAGCGATCTTTTCCGAGAGATGTTCACGATTTCCGACGTACATCACGTTCCAGTTGGCCGGTCCAGGCGAGAAAGCTGAGCAGCTCCCAGCGCGAATCCCAGACAAAACGAAAAATGTCCGCTGTCTTGAGCGCGTCGGCCTTCTTTCCCGAATATGTTTCGATACGCCACTTGAGGTATTCACTTCGCCATGGCCTCAGCCGATGGCCGCGCGTCGCGTTCCAAAGAAATCGAAAGGGAGCGGAATTCATGTTTCTCCCACTCATTATAGAACTGGAAACCATGCCGGAATCGCCGCAGCGCCCGGCAATCAGCAATCGACCATGCAGCTACAACTTGTCGAATAAGCTCCCGGACCCAAGCGCTGCGATTACGTTGGTCAAGGCCGTCTGCTGCGACTTGGTCAAGGACAACTGGCTGGAGACCGTTGCCAAATCAGCTTGCATCAGATTCGTCTGTACCACCGTCAACTGCGTTTCTTCCGAGCTGGCCACACCGGACGCAGTCGCAATACGAGTCAGCGAGTTGTCAATCGTGACGCGCTGTTCGCTGACGTAATTCAGAGCCGTATTCAACGCTGATAAATCTGAAACGCTGCCGCTGGCATTTCCCGTAGCAAAATCAGCGACAAGACTGTTTAACGTCCCCAGTACATCTGCCGTAGGGGAATTAAAGATCTGATTCCCCGGCAAATTCAGTTGGATGGTTTGACCATTGGGCGATATAAGCGTGTTGACATCGCTGTTTCCGCTGTACGTCACGGTGGCAGGATTGGTGCTGGTGTCCAGGTTGAACGGCGCACTTGCGGTTTGGCTTCCCGCGAAAATGTATTGGCCAAGATAGCTGCTGTTGGCTAACTGCACCACCTCGTCTCTCACTCCCGCCAGTTCACCTGAAATTGCCTTGAGATCGGCCGCATTCAACGTTCCGTTACTGCCTTCCGTGGCTAAGGTGACAGCCTGGTTCAATTGTGAAATCACGCTGCCTAAGGCCGAGTCGGCAACCTGCAACGAACCCGTCGTCAGGCTGGCCGTTTGCGTAAAAGAATCGTCCCGCTGTATCTGGTTCAGTAGCTGTACGTTCTGAGCAGCCGCTACCGGATCGTCCCCGATCGAATTCACACGAAGACCGCTCGACAATTCATTGGTCAACTGTTCCTGCGCCGTCTGCGTCTGGTCTAACGCAGAACTGAGATTTACCACGTAAAACGGATCGACTCGCATCTCATTCCCCTGACTCCGCGTAGGCCGCGCCCGCACCTGGGAGCACGCATGGCTTAAGAAACCGCCGTCTCGACTCCCATGTTGATTGCGGAAGCGACGATGGTGTTGAGGATCGTGAAAACCTGTGAAGCCGCCTGGTAAGACCGCTGATAGTCCTGAAGCGCACTCGCTTCATCGTTCAGATTCACCCCGGAAAGAGAATCCCTCTGTGTTTGCAACTGCGTTACAGAGGCTGTGATCGCTGCGCCCTGTGTCGTGGTCTCCGAAACAGCAGCCCCCAAAGTGCTGACGAGATTTGAGTAGAAATTCGAAGGTGTTTCACCGTTGATGATGGACTGCGTTGCCAGCGCCGCTGCGGCGACCGCATTCGCGTTGTCACCCGTACCTTGTCCGAGGCCGGCGGCGGCGATCTTGTCCGGATCGGTCATGACCACACTCATCCCCAGAGCACTACCGGCAACCTGAGTGGGAGTGGCAAAAATATTCCCCGCATTCCCATTGTCCCCAGCCAGATCGGAGCCGGCGTTGTTCACCGTATTGACCTGCGTCGAAATCCCGTACGCCAGCGCGTCAAGGGATGCAAGTGCCTGTGGAATGCTCTGGTCCCTCGCCGTCAACTCACCGCCTATTTGTCCTCCGCCCGACGCAAGTGCACTGGTAATGTCAGCAGTTCCCCAAAACAGGTGAGTCACGCCATTCACAGAACCGGTGGTGATCGGGACGGATGCCCCCTCACTTACCAGCAACTGTCCGGCTGCAGTAGTTACGCTAAGCCCATTTTCCTCGGTCGATATCTGGTTCACTCCAATCAGCTTCGCCAGCTGCGTCAGATCGGTTTGTCGTTGATCTTCCAGAGTTCCCGCGTCCTGATTTGGAGAAAGCGATTGAATCTGCAGATTGACTTGGGAAAGCGAGGCGGTAATCGAATTTACCTGCGACACGATCGTCGTCACCGACTGGTCCAGAGAGGACTGCTGCGAGTTCAAGTTGCTTGCTGTGCTCGAAATATCACCGGCTAACTGCTTGGCAGCCGACAGGATGCTGAGGCGTAGCGGTCCACTCGAAGGCGAAGCTTCCAGTTGAGTGTAGGTATCAAAAAAATTGGTAATGTCCGTCCCGATATTGCCTGCCGTCGACGTGCTGCTGGCAGGCGTGAAGCTGGTC
>CAILBQ010000057.1 GCA_903832475.1 uncultured Acidobacteriota bacterium
AAATACGCTCGACAGATCCGCAGTTCCGCTGGTATCGCGATATTCGTCGGCCAGGCCGCCGACAAGGCTCACTGGGTCGAAGTTGGTCGCTCCTATGAGCGCTTTGCGCTGCAGGCCACGGCACTTGGAATCCGCAATGCGCTTGTAAACCAGCCGGTCGAAGTCCAGACGGTGCGTCCGCAGTTCGCCAAGGCCTTCGGACTGACTGCCCAGCGCCCCGACTTGGTGGTGCGCTTTGGCCGTGGACCGGCCATGCCCTCCTCACTGCGCCGACCGGTTCAGGCCGTGCTGGTCTGACGACATGCCGTCCCGCGTCAGGGACTTCCAATGACGTGGTTGTTGTGGTTCGGACTGGCCCTGAGTTCGCTGGTCGTCGCTACCCTCTGCCTCTGGACATACGGATCTAGCCGATGGGCCGGCGGCATCCGGACATTGACACACCGTCTAGAGGCGGCCCGAGTTGATGGCAAGACTCGCCCGACTACTCCGGCGCGCTTCAACACGCGCGACCTCCAGGATCTGCCTGCTCCGGTGCAACGTTACTTCCGTGCAGTGCTTAAGGATGGCCAGCCCATCGTCACCGCGCTCTCGATCGACATGGCAGGCACCTTCAACATGTCGGCCACCGCCGAACAGTGGAAGCCGTTCACGTCGCGGCAACGCGTTGTCACCTGTCGCCCGGGCTTCCTTTGGGACGCGCGAATATCAATGGTGCCGGGCCTCACGGTGCGGGTGGTCGACAGCTACATCGCGGGGGAGGGATTGCTGCGCGCGGCGGTGTTGGGCCTGTTTACGGTGGCCAAGGTCCAGGGCGGAGGAGAGATTGCCCGCGGCGAATTTATGCGATTCTTCGCCGAGGCGGCTTGGTACCCGACCGCGCTACTGCCCAGCCAGGGGGTACGCTGGGAGGCTATTGACGAGCACTCAGCAAATGTCTCTATCGCGGACGGTCCGCTCACACTGAGCCTGTTGTTCCGGTTCAATGATGCTGGCTTGATCGACTCGGTGCGCTCCGAAGCGCGAGGGGGCATGGTCGGCAACAAGATGGTCATGATGCCCTGGGAGTGTCGCCTCTCCGACTACCAGCTACGCGACGGTATGACGGTTCCGATAACCGGCGAGGCGGCCTGGATACGGCCGGAAGGACGCAAGCCATACTTTCGAGGCACGATCACGTCGGTGAGCTATGAGTTCGCGCCGTGAGGACGCGCCGCGCGGTCGCCGGGGCGGTCGGATTGGTCCTTGCCATCGCCGCGCCGGGTGTCTGGTGGCGCTTCGACCGCGACATTGGGTGGGCCAGAAGCCGCGTCGCGCACGGCAGCCTGTTGCTCAACACGCGCTGCGGTCAGATCGAGTACCAGGAAGCCGGATCTGGCGTTCCGTTGCTAGCCATTCATGGCAGCGGCGGTGGCTACGACCAGGGCATGGCCTTCGCGGGTGTCCTCGCCGACCAGGGCATCAGGGTGATCGCTATGTCGCGCTTCGGCTACCTGCGCACGCCGATGCACGCCGATGCCTCGGCGGCATCGCAGGCGGATGCTCATGTTTACCTGCTCGATGCGCTGGGCATTCGCCAGGCCGCCGTCATGGGCGGCTCGGCAGGTGCGCCTTCCGCACTGCAGATGGCCATCCGCCACCCGGATCGGGTTGGCGCCCTGGTGCTGCTAGTGCCGCTGACTTACAAGCCCGCGGCGCTGGCCGACTCCGCGCCACCGATTCCAGCATGGGTCGAGGGCGCAATGATGCGCCTGATCGGATCGGATTTCCTGTTCTGGGCTGCGATCCACGTGGCGCGAGACCAGGTGATCAAGGTCGTGCTGGCCACGCCACCCGAGTTACTGAAAGCTGCGAGCCCCGAAGAGCGGGCGCGCGTTGATGCGATCCTCACCAACATACTGCCGGTGTCCTCGCGCGCCGCGGGCTTGCGTACTGACACTGCTTCCGGCAAGCACCTTGCTCCGGCGCCACTGGCGTCGATCCATGCGCCGACTCTGATCATCAGTGCGCGGGACGATCGGTACGGCACCTACGCCAGCGCCGAGTACACCGCCACCCAGATTCCCGGTGCAACGTTCATTGGCTTCGATCAAGGCGGTCACACCTGGGTCGGGCACGACGCGGAGGTCCGCGCGGCGATCGTCAAGCTGCTCATGCCCTCGGGCAGGCCGTGACGCTCAGATCACGGCTCCAGCGCTTGCCTCTGCTCGGGTACTTTGGGCTCTCCTACGGCATCAGCTGGGGTGGCATCCTCGTGGTTCTCTCCTTCACGGGCTTCGACCTGGTCTGGTTGCGGCCGCTCGACACGGGCCTCATCTTCATAGTCATGCTGTTGGGCCCGAGCGCAGCTGGACTGGCAATGACGACGCTGCTGGACGGCCGCCGCGGTCTACGCGAACTCGTTTCGAGTATGGCGCGTTGGCGAGTCAGTCGCCGATGGTACGGGGTTGCGCTGCTGACCATGCCACTGCTCTTGTTTGCGACCCTTTGGCTTTTGAGTACGTTCGTGGACCCGGCCTTTGCGCCTGGCTTCCGGTGGCCGTTGTTCGCCATCGGGCTGGTCGCCGGGACATTCGAGGAAGTCGGGTGGACAGGGTTTGCGACCCCGTGCTTGCTCGCACGACAACACCCACTCATCGCCGGTTTGTCGCTTGGGCTCGCGTGGGCGCTGTGGCATGCGCTGGTCGACTTCCGCCAGAACTTCAATACCCATGGCGTCCTCTGGCTGCTTGAATTCGCGCTTCTCTATATGGCCGCTCTGACCGCCTACCGCCTGCTGATGACGTACGTTTACGCTCACACGCAGAGCCTGTTGCTGGCAGTCCTGATGCATGCCAGTTACACGGGGTGGTTGTTCGTACTCTATCCCAGCACTTCGTTCAGGCCAGGCTTCGTCTGGCAAGGAACCTTTGCCGCTATGCTGTGTGTGGCGGTAGCCGTGATCAACGCCGGGCGTTCTGGCGCCGGGCCACGGCTCGAAGGCAGCGTGGGTCTTCGCTCGAAGCGCCCTCTGGCGGCCGATGAGGCCGCACTCCGCTCGTTGCGCCCGGCGGAACAAGCGCGGATGGATTGAGTCGTTCGGCACCTATCGCCCGCCGCCCTCAAGCGGAAGTTTTTGGCGGTAGGTCTGACGGTAA
>CAILBQ010000058.1 GCA_903832475.1 uncultured Acidobacteriota bacterium
AAAACATGAGTCTACCCACTAGGCGGCTGCCGTACTCGATTCTTGCCATGCTTGTCCTGATTTGGCTGGCTGCCGGAACGGGTCATGCGGCGGCTGCAGTGGACCACCCTCAGCCCGATTCGGGTCCACTGGCCACCCCTCTGACCAGCGCAAATATCGATGATAGTGCGAGTGCTGAATGGGTTGACGGGGCGGAACATCCCCTGGCGAACGCACTTCGACTGCGAGCTTTCGTCTGGACCCAGTCTGCTCCGACCCTGGGCGGATATTTCCTCTTCGGCGAGTCGTCGCAGCCCGGGCCCCGTCACCTGCGCCTGGGTTTCAAGACTCCACTGGCTGTCGGATCCATGCTGACTCGCGGTGGCGACCAGCTTAGCGTCCTGCGCTCTAATGCGCCTTATCCCGGCAATATGGCCGATGAATCCCAGTGGATGCCGGCCAGCGAGGTCGTGGACGGCAAGGTGGTTCCCGCCGACCCAAAAAATCCTTCCGAGCAGAAGGATCAGACCGACCAATACGCGCTCTGGACGCTGCCCGCTGGCACATCCACGCGAGCCATTCGTTTCACTCACGTCGCAGGCGCTCATGACGCCAAATTCAACGGCGTTCTCGAGGGCCTCTACATTTTTTCCGGCCGCTTGGCCAACCTCGCTCCGCAAGCGAACGTGATCGTGAGCGCCAACGAAGCTTATGCGCCCAGGCTGGTCGACATGAAATACAACGGCTCAGGCACCTGGGACAACGGCCCGAACTACCTTCATCCCGTGACTGCGGAGAGTCCGGCATTGATCATTCTCAGTTGGTCTAGGCCTGTTGCTTTGCGCGGGCTGCTGGGTCTGTGGGCGGGCTTCGACGCTGCTGACACGCAGGTGCTTGACGCTCCCGCAAGCGTGAATCCGCAAAGCGCCCCGGAGTCAGACTGGCATCTCATCTCGCAGCCCAGCGGGAAAGCGCAATATCCGCGCGCCCTTGACATTGATTTCTTTGACTTTGGGAAGACTGTAACGACGCGCGCCGTCCGTTTACGCATGACACAAGCCATGGACGTCTCCCGGGTGCAGAACTTGAACGGAAGATCTCAGAATGGCGATCGCGTCTGGCTCGGCGAACTCTTGGCCATGTCCCCGATAGAGACCGCCAGTCTGCAGTCTTCGCTCAATGCCGTGCCGGCTCCTCGACTGCCGCAGGCTCCCATCCCCGTCCGCTTCACCCTCGATGCGCCCGGCTACGTCACCCTGGTTATCGATGACGACAAGGGCAATCGGGTGCGCAACCTGATCGCGGACACGCATTTCGACAAGGGTCCCAACACCGTATGGTGGGACGGCTCCGATGACCTGGGACGAAACATGGATGCCGCAAATCACGGCGTCTACCTTGTTCCGACGCACTTCGTTCAGCCGGGGCAATACCAGGTTCACGGTCTTGCCCACTCCGCCATCGACCTGCACTATGAGATGACGGTGTACAACTCCGGCAACCCGCCTTGGAGCACCGCGGACGGCAAGGGCGGGTGGCTGACCGACCACACTCCGCCTTCCAGCACGCTTTTCGTTCCCGGAGACAAGGCGCCCGGCGGCAAGCCCCTCGTCTATCTTGGCAGCTACATCAGCGAAGGCGGGTCAGGCTTGGCCTGGGTCGATCTTGACGGTAACAAGCAGGGCGGCCGCGGATGGATCGGCGGCGCATGGACGGCCGCACCCTACCTGGCACGGGATACCGGCGCGATGGCCGACCCCGGCGTGTATGCCTATGTCGCCTCGGTCTGGAGCAGCGGCAAAGTCAAAACCGATCCAGCGGCGGTCGTCCATCTCACAGGGCTGACCGCCAAGGCCGACAAGCCAATCGTCAACTACACCTACAATGCGGGCTCGCATCTGCGCTTCGAGAACGGCAACCCGTTATGGATGGAGCACATCGCCGGCCTCGCAGTTCATGACGGATTCGCGTTCATCAGCCTGCCGCTTGAGAACCAGTTACTGGTTGTCAATGCGGTCGAACAGAAGGCGGTCGGCGTCGTTCTGCTGAACAGTCCGCGTGGTCTTGCCTTCGATGCGCAAGGCCGCCTGTTGGCACTCTCGGGCGATCGATTGCTGCGTTTCACTCTGCCCGCGCAAAAGACGCTCATTGAGGTCGCCAATTTCCCCAAGCCCGAGGCGCTTCTCGACAAAGGTCTCGATGATCCGGCGGGTATCACCTGCGACGCTGCCGGCAACATCTACATCAGCGACCGCGGCGCATCCAATCAAGTCAAGGTTTTCAACTCTGCGGGCAAGCCGCTGCACGCCATCGGTCATCCCGGGCCAAGTCAAGCCGGACCTTACGATTCACTTCACCTGAATAATCCGCGCGGACTCACCATCGACAGCAATCAACACCTATGGGTCGCTGAAGAAGACTTCCAGCCAAAGCGCGTCAGTGAATGGACGCTCGATGGCAGCCTCATCAAAGCGTTCTACGGCCCCAGTGAATATGGCGGCGGCGGCTCGCTCGATCCACAGGACAAAACCCGCTTTTATTACCACGGGATGGCGTTCAAGCTTGACTGGACGACCGGCAAAAGCAGTATTGATGCAATTCTTTACCGTCCCGATTCGGTTGGTTTTCCGGTTCCGCAGTTTGGCAGTCCATCCACCGTGCTTTATAGCAACGGACATCGCTATTTCATCAATTCGTATCTGGGTCATGGCACCAATGGCGTAAGCATCGGACTGCTCTATCTCGATAAGGGAGGCGTCCTGCAGCCGGTGGCGGCGATTGGCAAAGCCAATGATTGGCCGATCTTCCAGACCGAAGTATACAAATCCTTGCTTCCACCGGGGGCCAACATGAAAAACCCTTGGGGCCCGAAAGACCAGACTCTCTTTACCTGGTCAGATACAAACGAAGATGGAAAGATCGAGCCCAGCGAAGTCAGCTTCCTGCAGACAACCACCGGGGCCATCACCATCATGCCCAATACCACATTTGCTGGGCAGCCTGCCGCCGGGCCGGTCATCTTAAATGCCTACGTCGACGGGAAAGCCATGATGTACGCTCCAATAAAAATGACTGCGTCGGGAATTCCGGTCTACGATTTGAAGCAAGGCAAGGTGCTGGCCCCGGGAGCGCAGTTGCCGGCATCGGACGGCGGCGGCCAGGTCCTCGCAACCACGGATGAGACCGTGCTGACTACCGCTCCTACACCGTTTGCGCGGGAAGGCCTGGGAGGTGTCGACAAGCGTGATCGTCGCTGGAGCTATCCCAGCCTCTGGCCTGGCCTGCATGCCTCGCACAGCGCGCCGCTTGCCGACCATCCTGGAGAACTGATCGGCACCACGCACCTGCTGGGCGATTTCATCCATCCCAGGGAATCGAATGCGGGGCCACTATGGGCCATCAACAGCAACTTTGGCGGCGTGTACGTTTTCACCGCGGATGGCTTGTTTGTCACGCAGATCTTCCCCGATGGTCGCGTGGGTAGGGGTTGGACGATGCCCCAGGCCACGCGCAATATGCTGGTCACCGATGTGGGCGACGGCGCCGAAAATTTCTTCCCCTCCATCACGCAAACGGCGGACGGGCAGGTCTATATCGACGACGGCGCGCACACCAGTCTGGTGCGCGTCGATGGTTTGAATAGCGTTCATCGGTTGCCCGATGCCACGATCACCGTAACTACTAACGATCTGCAGCAGGCAGCAAACTACTTCAAGCAGAGCGAGGCGATGCGCCAGGATTTTGCCGGGACAAAGTCGCTCGATGTCGACATTCACCCTGGTCCTTTGCCCGCGCTCGACCAAGTTGTCTCTATGCTGGATAAAGGTAACTGGGCCACAGTCGACAGCCGCACACTTTCGGTTGGGTGGGGAAGCAAGCAGGATGTTGTCGAAGCAGCCGTGGCTGTTGTGGGCGATCGGCTGGTCGCCGCCTATCGCACCAGCGATCCTCACTTGTTGGTAAACTCAGGCGCTATCACCAATGGGCCCTTCAAGAGCGGCGGAGCGCTCGATCTGATGATTGGTTCGAATCCATCGGCTGATCCGAAGCGCCAAACGCCGGTAGCCGGCGACGTCCGTCTTCTCGTATACCAGGTTCAAGGGGTGACGAAAGCCACGCTGTTTCGCGCTGTCGTTCCCGGTACCACGCAACCAGTGCCGTTCACATCCCCCGTCAAGACAATCACGCTCGATCAGGTGCAGGACGTGAGCGGCGACGTGCAACTCAGCTCCAGCGGCAGCGGGAACTATGCTTTCTCCGTTCCTCTCGCCACGCTCGGTCTCAAGCCCGTAGCCGGAGAGACCATCAAGGTCGACATCGGTGTCCTCCGCGGTAACGGCTTGCAAACCGTGCAGCGTGCTTACTGGAATAACAAGGCGACCAGCATAACTTCCGATGTCCCCAGCGAGGCGGAACTAACTCCAAACTTATGGGGGCAGTGGGTTTTTCGATCGGCGAAGTAAGTGTCAAAACCGCCGATTCGTCGCCGTGGATAACGCGAAAGTTGTACTTTATTGGTCAGTCGGAATGCTGCTTTCCAGTTAGTCTCGCTTTTGCTGCGATACAACCATTTAGCCGTCTTGAGCACCTATATGCACAGGGCATCCTCAGTGTGGAGCGCCTGGTTTGGAAAGGGCAGCGAGGATGGCAGGCACGCCGGAATACCCAGTAAGACCCAGCGTATTTACGGGGATGCTGGAATGGTTTGGTGAATTTGGCAGTTTTTTGTGGGGCGTTTTCAGAGCCGCTCTGCATCCGCCCTTCGAAGGTCGCGAATTCATCCGGCAGTTGGATGAAATAGGCGCACGGTCTCTTCCTTTGGTCGCTCTCGCAGGTTCCGCGATAGGCGTGGTGTTGTCTCTCGAGGCGCGACAATCACTCGTGCGATTTGGCGCCAAAGCTTTGCTTCCTTCGGCCATCGTCTTCGCAGTCGTCACCGAGATGAGCCCGATCATCACGGGCCTCGTTGTCAGCGGACGTGTAGGCGCGGGCATCGGCGCGGAATTGGCCGCGATGAAAGTCACGGAACAGATCGACGCCATCGAAGTTTCCGCCGTCGACCCTTACAAGCTCTTAGCGGTGACCCGCATTGCTGCGTGTATCGTTTGCCTTCCCTTACTGACGGTGGCTGCTTCATTTTGCGGCGTCATCATGGGTTGGGTGGCCACGACTCTGGTAGAGCCCGTATCCCTTACCCACTTCATCGATGCGGGTTTCAAAGGTGCAAGATTTCAAGACATTCTGCCGCCTACTTTCAAGACCAGTGTCTACGGCTTGATCATCGGTTCCGTTGCATCGTTTCAGGGAATGCGCGCCAAGGGTGGAGCAGCGGGAGTGGGCGGGTCCGCGACAACATCCGTCGTACTCTCTTCGCTCTTCGTGATCCTGGCAGACGTCATCCTCGTGAAGCTCATCATCCTGCTTTTCCCGTAAGCCCGTACCTAGGACGACACCATGCAAACAGCATCAAGCGATACGGTCAGAAAATCCGCAACCGCCGAGGACGGCAAGCCCGATAACGGCGAACCCGCAATCGACATCCAGAATGTTACGAAATCTTTCGGCCCCCAGAAGGTCCTTGACGGCATTACTTTCCAGGTCCGCCGCGGAGAGACCCTCGCCTTTCTTGGGCGCAGCGGCACCGGCAAAAGTGTGCTGCTTCGGATTATTGTCGGTTTGCAAACGCCCGATACAGGTGCTGCGATCATCCTGGGAAAGAACATGGCGGAAGCCAGCGCGGACGAGATCAGTGCCGTGCGCAAACAGATGGGATTTCTCTTTCAGCACGCGGCTTTATATGACTCGTTGACCGTGGTCGAAAATGTCGCCTTTCCTTTGGCTCATCATCGCCCTGACATGTCTGACGCCGAGAAGAAAGAACTCGTTGAAGGCCTCATGGAAGAGGTGGGCCTCGAGAATTACCTCAACAAAATGCCTTCGGATATCTCCGGAGGCATGCAGAAACGAGTCGGACTGGCGCGCGCTCTCGCCCTGGACCCCGTGATTCTGCTGCTTGATGAGCCGACCGCCGGCCTCGATCCCATCAGTTCCGGCGAGATCGATGAGCTCATCCTGAAACTGCAGGACCAGCACAAGCTCGCTTCGATCGTCGTCACCCACGACATGATCAGCGCTAAGACCATCGCCACACGCATCGCCATCATGAATCAGGGCAAGGTGCTCATCGAGGGTAGTTACGACGACCTTCAGCACAGCGACGAAAAGTTTGTGTCGCAGTTCCTTCACCGCGATCTCTAGGGAGAAGTTATGTCACGTACTGCGCGCCTTGGCGCTTTTATTGTTGGAACGCTTGTTCTACTGGCCGTTGGCATCTTCATCGTTGGAAGCAAGAAATACTTGTTCACTTCGACGTATGTCTTGAAGACTACGTTTGCCGATGTCGCTGGCCTTCAGGTGGGTGCTGATATTGATGTAGGTGGTGTCCACAGCGGCACCGTCAAGTCCATCGAACTCCCCAGCAAGCCTGGAGGCAAGGTAACGGTAGCGTTACAGATGGATCACACTACGCACTCCATCATCAAGCAGGATTCAAAGGCATCGATTGAAACGGAAGGGCTGCTCGGCAATCAGTTCGTCGCCGTGTCCTTTGGATCGGCGGGCCAGCCGGACGTGAAAGATGGAGATACCATTGCGAGCGTGCCGCCGTTGGAACTGGGCGCCATCCTCAACAAAGCGGATGCGTTGATCGATTCAGGCCAGGTGGCCATGAAAAACGTCACGCAGATTACCGAACATCTGAATTCGGTCACCGCCAAGGTCGATCAAGGCAATGGCACGGTTGGCGCGCTGATCAACGATCGATCGCTGTATAACAACCTCGAACAGACTTCAAGCAACCTGAATCAAACCTCAATAAGCGCCAAGACCACGGTGGTTGCGGCGCAGGCCGGCATCACGGACTTCCAAGAAAATATGGAAGCTCTGAAGCATAATTTCCTGCTCCGCGGCTACTTCAAAGACCGCGGCTACGAAGACTCCAGTCAGCTCGGCAAGGACGCGATCGAGGGCCTGCCGCAAGCCTCAGCAACCAAGGAATTCACGCTGCAAGCCAAGGATCTTTTCGACAAGAAAGACTCTGCAAAGCTCAAGGGTCAGAAGCGCCTGAAGGATGCCGGCGAATTCCTTGCCGGCAACGACTTCGGCCTTGCCGTAATTGAAGTCGATACCGGCAGCGAGGGTGATGCCGACAAGGATCAGACTCTCGCCGAGGGTCGCGCGCTAGTACTGCGCAACTACATCGTCCAGCATTATGGATTCGACGATACCAAGCTCAAGACGGTTTCGCTGGGCAAGCAGACAGGCACTCCGTCGAAAGACAACTGGGGGACGATACACATCCTCGTTTATCCCGAAGGGACGCCCATCCCCGCGGACAAAAAGCCGGATGCAACTTCCGCCGCGGATGAGAAGTCGGCGCCGTCGACGAGCCCCAAGGCGACTCCTTCAAAGTAATTCTGACCGCAGCATTTCTAGTTGGGGTTGAGCAGTTCAGGGCAGAAACCAACCTTGGAATGGCTGACGATTATTGAGAACATAATTGTTTCGCATTGTTTGAAAAGCTCAAAACCCTGGCAGGCGGATGCGTAGTGCCGGCCAGAGGCAAATCTCAGGAGGAAGTTATGCCGTTGATTCAGGTCTTACTCACGCTCATTGTTGTAGGTGTCTTGCTTTGGCTGGTAAATCGCTACATCCCAATGCAGTCCACCATCAAGAGCATCCTCAACGCAGTTGTTGTGATCGTAGTGGTCGTCTGGCTTCTGCAGGTATTCGGTCTTCTCACCAGTATCACCAGTTACCGCATCGGCCATTGACCCAGCGTATGAGCATGTGAAGTGAGGGAGCTGGCTGCCTAGGCTGCTCCCGCGTCATCGCCCACTCATCCCACCTCGTACTGCTTCGCTTCCAACTCAGCCCATCGCGCGTAAAGCCCATCGACGGCGTTCTGTGCGGCTTCCATTTCCGCAAGCGCACTCTGCAGGCGAACCGGGTCGGTGACCACGTCATTTTGTTCCAGCAACGCTTTCTTTTCAGCCAGCGATTCTTCGCCGGCAGCGATGCGCGCTTCGATCGTGGAGTAGTCGCGCGCGTCCATGTAGGAAAGCTTCTTCTTGCCCTGCGTGTTGTCGGTCTCGCTGTTGGCTGGCTGCCCGGCAGCGGCTGAACGAGCCAGCGTGCCTGCGCCCTTAGCGATTACCTGTTTCTGCTTGAGCTGCCACTGGTCCCACTGCGAGTAATCGGCGAACCGCTCTGCATTGCCCTGGCCATCGAGGCCGAGCACTACGTTTGAAATTCGGTCGAGCATGTAGCGATCGTGCGTAACTAGTACCAGCGCTCCAGTGTATTCGAGCAGGCTCTCTTCGAGAATCTCCAGCGTCGGAATATCGAGATCGTTGGTAGGCTCATCCAGCAGCAGCAGATCGGCCGGCTGCAGCATCAGGTTGGCAATCAGCACGCGAGCGCGCTCGCCGCCGCTTAGCCTTTCGACGGGTTGATTAAGTTGCTCTCCGGTGAACAAGAATCGCGAAGCCCACGACGCTACATGAATCACGCGATCCTGGTATACGACGGAATCGCTTTCCGGCGCCAGCGCCCGCCGGAGTGTCACTCTTTCATTCAGCACCCGGGTCTGGTCAAAGTAGACGATGCGCAGCGCATTGGCCAGCTTGATGGCACCGGCATTGGGCGCATTCTCGCCCATCAACAGGCGCAGCAGCGTGGTCTTGCCGCTGCCATTCGGGCCAACTAGTCCAACGCGCATGCCTGCCGTTACGTTGAAGCTCAGCCCATTGAGCAGCGTGCGCTCACCGATGGTGTAGCGCACGTCTTTCAATTCAACCAGCCGTTTGGTCTGCCGCTCCGTCGCAGAAAAATCAATGCCCGCGCTCGAAACCTGCGCGCGGCCCTTCATGTCTTTCAGTTCGCCAATCAATCCCTGTGCGCTGTCGATGCGCGCCTTGCTCTTGGTGGTTCGCGCCTTGGGTCCGCGGCGCAGCCATTCCATCTCGCGTTTGACGCGATTCTCCAGCGACTCCTGGCGCTTTGCCTGCGACTCCAGAAACTCCTCTTTCTTCTCCAGGAACTCACTGTAATTCCCATGAACACGCAGCAGGCCGAGCGGATACTGCTTGTTCAACTCCACCATCTCGGTGCAGACATTTTCAAGAAAGTATCGATCGTGGCTCACCACGACGCAGGCAAACGGAGCCGACGCCAGCAATTCTTCCAGCCACTCGATACCAGCCAGGTCGAGATGATTGGTTGGCTCGTCGAGCAGCAGCACGTCAGGATTCTGTGCCAGGGCCAGCGCAATCGAAAGCCGCTTCTTCCAGCCGCCGGAATAGGTTGCCGCCTCGGTGTCGAAGTCTTCAAAGCCAGCCCGGCCAAGCGTCTCCGCGGTGCGGCCTTCCCACTCGCTCTCGTGAACATGCGCTTCCTTCAACGCAGCATGCACCACGTCGCGCGCGCTCACCCCTGCAGGGAACTCGGAAACCTGCGCCACGTAGCTCAGCTTGGTCAGCTTGCGGCGGGCCACTTCGCCGTCGTCGGGGTCTATTTCGCCAGCCAGCACGCCCAGCAGCGTCGATTTCCCCGAACCGTTCGGTCCAATCAGGCCAATGCGATCGCCCTCGTCTACCACGAAGCCAATCTCTCGAAAGAGCGCAGCCGCCCCAAAGGACTTGGTCAGTCCCTGTCCATTCAATAATGTCGCCACGGTTTTCTCTGCTCTCTATGCGGGAATTGGCTGTACTTCCTTATTCTACCGGGTATCCGCTTTTCAAGCGCCGAATCAGCAGGCTCGATGGACGATGTCGACTCCCAGGCGTACTCTTGCGACAATCGAGAGAAGACGGGCGCGGCCTGCTATATCGTTGTGAGTAAGGCTCGTATCGCACGTCGAGTCCTGATTCTGCGGGAAAATTATGCTGGTCAAGAAGCAAGGCAAATACCGGTTCGACGAATTTGAAGTCGATCTCGCCACGCGCTCCCTCAAGCGGGACGGACGCTTTGTCGCCATCAGCCCTAAGACCTTTGACTTGTTGAGTGTGTTTGTCACTCATCCCGGCCGGCTGATCACCCAGGAAGAGCTGCTGCACGCGCTGTGGCCCAACGCCACCATGGAAGAGAGCAACCTGGGGCAGCATATCTTTCTGCTGCGCAAAGCCCTCGCAGGATATGAGCCCGGAGAAAATTTCCTCAGCGCCATTCCGCGGAAGGGCTATCAATTTAGCGCTGTTGTGACCGCGGTGCCCGAAGTAGTCTCCGAGGTAGCCGGCGAGGCGGCGGAGCCCGTGGAGATTCCGGCCTCTATGCCCCCGCACAAGAC
>CAILBQ010000059.1 GCA_903832475.1 uncultured Acidobacteriota bacterium
CCGGGAGATTGGCACCCGAGATCCTGGGTCTGGCCAGTGGTGGCGCAGATTCGGCTGCGGAAATCGCCGTCGCCAAACTCAGCAATGCGCCGGAAAAAAACGCCCGCCAGCCGGCGATACGCCGGTCTCTTCGCTTCAATATAGTCATGCCTCCCAGATCATTTGGGCGCGAAGCGCCAAGATCACCCCAAGCCTTTGTCTGCGAAGCAGCCCGATCAAGATCATGCGTCCGGTGAATTTGACCGCGCGAGTCATTCGTCCCAGGACATACCCCTAAATCAGTTCGACAGGGTCGATGGTGCTGCCCGCACCGAAGCTGCTTACGGACGAGCTGGCTAAAACGCGCAAACAATTGGAATCCCGGCCGAAGGCAGGCGGGCGCTCGGCTGTTTTGGGGTAATGCGATTCTTAGCGTTGCGGTCGGGTGGATTGACGCAAAGCTCGGGGTTCATGGGCCAATGTCCCCTGGGGCCACAGGGGTGTCTTTCACATTCACCGTCTTGCATGAATCGTTTATAACGATGCATTGACTTTCACGACCCATAGAAAGAACCTTCGGCCTGTCGTATGACCCTGGCCCTGCCCGAACTTCGTCGCTTCGCCGAGAATTCCGCGTCCATCCGCCTGCTGCGCGGCGACTGGTTCGTTGAAGACATCGCCTTTCTCCACCATGCGTTCCGGGGACTGGGCACTGTGGTTGTCCCTGAAAGCGAACTGCGGACAGCTTTGGCCCGGTGGCTTGAGTCCAATTTTGAGGCTGATCAGGAGCATCATCCCGGCTGGAAGCCGACTGAGCGCATTGCGTACTATGTGAAGCAGCAATTCCTCCGGAAGCGGGAGCCGGCCGACCGCTCGGAACCAATCTATGAATTGACCTCGGATGCGGATCGCATTCTGACCTGGATCGAGGATCAGCGGCAGCGCGATTTCATCGGTACGGAGTACGGACTGCAGGCGATCATGCGCGATTTGCGGGACTTGGCGGCGCGGGCGAGCGGCGATTGGCAGAAGCGACTAGATAGCTTGCAGGAGCAACGGACCGAGTTGGACCGCCAGATCGATGAAATCTACAAGCAGCCCGAGCACCAGCGGGCGGATTCGCGGTATGTGCTTGAAACGCTGCAGCGGCTAGAGCGGGCAAGCCAGGACCTCGTGGGCGATTTTTCTGTCTTGCGGGAGCGGTTTTCCGAACTGGCACGTGATATTGCCCGGCAACACGGAACTACGTCGAGCCGGCGAGGCGACGTTCTGAGGCTCGCACTTGATGGCGAGGATGCCTTGCGGAAAACACCCATGGGGGAGTCTTTCTATGGATTCTGGCGTATGGTCGCCTCCAGCGAAAGAGAGGAATTTATCGGTATGGTTGAGACCATCTATTCGACACCCGACTTGCCTGAGGCGATCCGGCACCGCCGACTGCTGGAAACCTTGCTGGATGCCCTCCGCGAGCAGGGTCAGGTAGTACTCGATGCGAACCGCCAGCTGACCCGGCAGCTACGGCGAGCACTTGATCGGGAAGAGATCGAGACCCGGCGGGTGATGTCGGCGCGGATGAACGAAATCCGGCTGCTGCTGCTCGGGCATGCGGCCGAGGTGCAGGACTTGATTGGTATCGAGGTCGATGAGGCCGTGGCTTTCTGCCTGCCTGTTGACCGGCCCCTATTCGAGCCGGCCGATCCGGTGGTGGTGGATACTTCTTTCCGCGAAGCGTCGCCGGCTGATTTGCAGAAGGCAGCCGAGCAGATCGCCGAGGCGGGAATCATCGATTTCAAGCGGTTGATCGCG
>CAILBQ010000060.1 GCA_903832475.1 uncultured Acidobacteriota bacterium
CAGTGCGGTTCAGATGGCGCGGATCCACGAAGATGAAGGGGATCAAAGCCAGCAGCATAATGATAGCTTCCGTGGACTGGCAGGCCAGGGTGACAACGAAAAGCGAGATGGCTACCCAGAAGATGGGGATGTGCACGATGGTCTTGGCGGCCTTGCGATGCCAGAGCCAGATGGCAATCAAAGTGGCGGTGGCCATCCAGACGCCGAGTTGGTTGCCGTTCTCGAGCAGCACGGTGGGGCGGTAGCCGAGGAATCGTTGTGCGCCCATCATCTGGTAAGGCTGATAGCCGTATAGGTGTTCGTAGAAGAATGGGCCTCTGACGATTTCGAAGAGGCAGAAGGGGATGTAAGCAAGTCCGCCGACGACGAAGGCTTTGGCGGTGAGGCGCAGAGATTGGGTGTCGGTAAAGTAGAGCCGCCCGATCATGTAGGGGCTGCCCCACGCCAGGATCTGATAAATTTCACCGACCAGGCCTTCACTGAGGTTATCCGGGTTGGCGATAGCCGAAAGGATGGGAGCGATGAGCCACATGCCCATGGGGAGATCCCAGACTGTGAGACGGAAGCGCTTGATGCTGGCGGGGTCGAAGATAAGCACGGCCAGGATCCCGCAGAAGCCGATGACGATGGCCTTGGTGAGGAAATATTCAGATTCTAGGCTGGTGCCGATGATCCAGTAGGGAATGCCGGGACCTTCCACAACATAACGCGCCGCGGGCAGAACGGCCCATCCACCAATGAAATTAATGAGGAGGGCGATGCGGATAGGATAGCGGCGAAAAAAGAAGAGGCTGATGGGGATCCAGGCAATGAGGGCCACCAGCGGGGGAATGGTCATGGAGACACCTTGGGCGGGGGGAGGTCGACCTGCATCCGCATAGGTAGAGCATAAAGGATGTTCCAGTTTGGAACAGTCCTCTTTCGTGTGAGGGGTTCGAGGAGGTCAAGGGGCCGAGGCGAGGCGCGATCGGTGAATTGAACGGCGGTTAGTCGAATTTCCAGGGGCGCGGTGGCGAAGTGCGTCCGCCGCGGGTGTCGGCCCAGGCCTGATGCATGAGGCGGGCGAGGTTGCGATTGCGGGCGACCCGTTCGCGGCGTTCGGCGTTGCTGCTGAGCGAGTTGCGCAGGGCGGTCAGATGGTAGAGCGAAAGCTCAAGCATCTTGGCCAGCCATGCGGTTGCGCCGTGGTGTTTGCGGTAATAGATCAGGGTGCTGCGCATGCGCCAGCGGACCAGTTGGGCGCCGGCAGAGGACATTTCCAGAGTCTTGATCTGGCGGGAGGACTCGCCTCCGATGTGAATCACCAGAATGTCTGGCCAGTACATGATCTTGAAGCCGGCGTTCTGAATGCGACGGCAGAGGTCGACTTCTTCGGAATAGAGAAAGAACTCGGGATCGAAGAAGCCGACTTTCTGCAGAGCTTCGCGGCGGATGATCGAAAACGCGCCGGGAACCCAGTCAACTTCCGCGGGCTGAAGTGGATCGGCCCAGGTGCGGTCGAAGCGACCGAAAAATTTGGAGCGCGCATATTTGTGGGCGAGGCCGGTCATGACCAGGAAATCGGAGAGGATGCTGGGGAACATGCGCGCCGAGGGTTGCAGGGCCATGTCGCGGCCCACGAGACGGCCTCCGGCGAGGCCCACGGAGGGATCGGCGTCCATATGCTCGACGGAGAAGCGAAGCGAGTCAGAAAGCAGGAACGCATCGGAGTTGAGCAGCACAATGTAGCCCCCCTGTGCCAGTTCAAGGGCAACGTTATTGGCGGCGCCAAAGCCCAGGTTGACGTTGCTCCGTAGAACGCGCACATGAGGAAATTCTGCTTCAACCATCTCGACGGAGCCATCTTTGGAATCGTTATCGACGACGAAGATTTCAAGGTGCAGCCCGGCCTGCTCGCGCGCCACCGATTGCAGAGACTCCCGCAGGACTTCACGAGTATTGAACGAGACGAGAATGATGGAGACGTCGATGGGTCGCGCGAAGTTGTCTTGAGTGCTCATGAGGTCAATGATGATCGAGATGAA
>CAILBQ010000061.1 GCA_903832475.1 uncultured Acidobacteriota bacterium
CAAAAGAATGGCGCCATCGTCAAGAGCAATGCCATCGCCTCCTTCTACAAGGGCTATGTGATGGCCATCCTGCTCAGCATGACGACCATCATCTACGGCCTCAATGTGGCACGCTCCATCATCCAGGAAAAGACCTCGCGCATCTTTGAAGTGATGCTGTCGATCGCCAAGCCCGGTGACCTGCTGGCCGGCAAGTTGATCGGCGTGGGCGCCGTGGGCCTGACGCAGATTCTCATCTGGGTCGTGGCAGCGGCGGTGATCCTCGCCACCCCGGTTGCCACTGCGCAGTTGACCGGCAACTTCGCCATTCACTTCACAGTGGCCGAGACGGTCCTGTTTCCCGTGTACTTCATCCTCGGCTATTTTCTTTACAGCTCGCTTTTCGCCGGCCTCGCCTCCACCTGCGAGACTGAGCAGGAACTGCAGATGTTCACGCCCCTGGCGGCTGTTCCCGTGTGGCTGAGCTTTTCGCTGATCCTGCTGATCACCAACGACTCCAACTCCATCTGGTCCATCCTGGCCTCGCTCTTCCCGCCCTGCACGCCCATCATCATGTTCCTTCGCATGGGCTCGGAGGTGCCGCCGCTCTGGCAGATCCTGCTCTCCATCATGCTGATGATGTTGAGCATCCTGGCCCTGCTCTGGTTCTCCTCCAAGCTCTACCGCGTCGGCATTCTCATGTATGGCAAACGCGCCACGCTGCCGGAACTGATGCGCTGGCTGCGCTACAGCTGAGTTTGAAGAGCGGGCGTTCCTGCGGAGTGTGAAGAAAAAAGCTTCTATGCAGGCGATCTTGAAGTCCTGTTCTGTCTTAGCACCGAAGGTGCGACGTCATCCCAGCCCAGGCCAAAGCACGAGCTTCAGCTCGGGCGACGGCCTGGGTAGGCATCCCCAGCGAACCAGGGCTGACGGCCCGTCTCATCCAGCCCAGGCTTCCGGCCAACCTCCTCGCTACAATCAACTCAGTGGAAACTGCGTCCAGCCGATTCACCCTTACCCAGCGCCTGACGCTCGCCATCGTTCCGCGCCTCGTCTGGATGCTGCTGCAAATCGTCGGTCGCACCTGGCGTTTTGAACTCCTCGCCGAGCCCGGCGTCACGCCCGCCTTCCACGGCTTCACACCCGGCCGCGAAATCTACTGCTTCTGGCATCAATGCGTACTGGCCTGCGCCTTCTACTACCGCAGCACCCACGCCACCATCCTCATCAGCCAAAGCTTCGACGGCGAACTGATCACCCGCACGCTCGAATGCTTTGGCTATCGCGCCGTGCGCGGCTCCAGCTCCCGAGGAGGCCAGGAAGGCATGCTAGGCCTGCGTCGCGTTTTGGATCAAGGCACGCCGGCCATCTTCACCGCCGACGGCCCGCGCGGACCCATCTATAAATCGAAGCTTGGCCCCGTGAAACTGGCGCAAGTGACGGGAGCCCCGATCGGCGCCTTCCACCTTGAGCCCAAGTCCGCATGGTTAGCCAAATCCTGGGATCGCTTTCAGATCCCCAAACCGTTCACCCGCATCGCGGTGAGCTGGGGCCCATGGACGACGGTGCCTGCAGACGCTACGCCGGAAGATTTGCAGTCAAAGCTTGAAGAAGTTGATGCCGCTCTCGAACGCGCCCGCCTGCGATCGCTC
>CAILBQ010000062.1 GCA_903832475.1 uncultured Acidobacteriota bacterium
ATCTGGTCGGCCAGCCGCTTGGCGTCGGCGGCCTGGTGCTCGGCCTCGTGGATCGCCTCGCGATTGGCCTGTGTCGCCTCGCGCGCCGCCTCTGCCGCTTCCTGGGCCGCTTCCTGGGCCGCTTCACGCTGCGCCTGCTCGGCTACGACAACGACGCGGAGGAGTTGAAGCGGGCCGCAACAGAGAACTTTGCACCCGGCTTCGATCATGCGGCATTCGTCCTGGGTGTGGGCGATCACGGCGGAGCTGTCACCAGAGAACAGGTTCACCAGGTGCTTGAATTGCGCAAGGATCCGACGCTTCCCGAGCTTCGCTTCAGCACCTTCAAGAACTTCTTTGCTGCTGTAGAGAATTCGCCTGCGTTCGCCTCATTGCCTGTCGTGAAGACCGAATTGCAGCATCACTCTCGCGGCTGCTATTCAGCCAACGGAGAAGGCAAATATCTCAACCGCCGCGCTGAACGCGGGCTGGGCGAAGCCGAGACACTTTCGCTGGTTGCGAAGCTGACAGCAGGTCACATTTACCCCGCCGATCAGTACGCCGAAAGCTGGTGGAAGGTGCTGTTCTGCCAGTTCCACGACATGATGGCCGGAACGAGCCTTTACTCCGACTATCAGGACGTTCGCGACAGCGTCGGTTACGCCTGCGAAGTGGCGCAGACCAGCAAGATCGAAGCTCTCGAATTCATGGCCAGGCGCGTCGACACCAGTTCCGTGGCCGAGGGCGCGATCTTCCTTTTCAATCCGCTGCCCTGGAAGCGCAAAGCGCTGCTCGAGCACTACACCGACCGTAATCCATCGGGAATTCCCGGTAAGGAAATCACTCACCTCGCCGCGAAGGATGGAACGACAGTGCCGCTGCAGTGGCGGCCCTCCGCGAGCATGACCACCTTTGTGCAGCGGATCTCGGCATGGGTTGAACTGCCGCCGCTTGGCTACAAGGTCTTTGAACTGGCGCATGGAGATGCTCCTGAGGCTGAAGAGTTTCGAACCAACTTCACCGTGTCGAACTCGGGCTTTGGCATCTCCAGCGTCAAGGCTGACGATGGCACGGAGCTTCTCGCCGGGCCGGTCGGTCTGGTTGCGATTGCCGATACCTCTGACACCTGGGCGCACGGCATCGACGAGTTTCGTCAGGAAATGGGGCGCCCCATGCTGCTCTCTTCCACTGTGATCGAGAACGGCCCGGTCACCCGCGTGACCCGTCAGATCGCACGCTGGATGGATTCAGAAATCATTCTCGACTTCGCGCAGTTTGCCGGCCTCGATTTCATCGAACTGCGCTTTGTCATCGACTGGCGTCAGCAGGAGCAGATGCTCAAGCTGGAAATTCCAACGGCAATGGTCCAGCCCAGGTTCTTCGCCAAGGTTCCTGGTCAGATCCTCGAACGCAAGACCAATGGCGAAGAAGAGCCATATCAGGACTGGGGCGCGGTGCAGGGACCCATTCACGGCGATGACTACACCGTGGCTCTGCTCAATAACCAGACGTACAGTTACGACTGTTTGAATGGCCTGTTCCGGACTGTCCTGATTCGCTCGGCGCCCTTTGCGCGCCACAACCCCGGTAAGGTTCTTCACAACGATAACAACGCTTGGCAGGACCAGGGCAGGCAGGAGCGCACCTTCTGGCTGACGGCCGGCAAGGGAGCCTGCACCAGTCTTGCCCTCGACCGCCGCGCGGAGGAGCTGCAAACTCCCGCCGAGTACGTGCAGGACTCGGCGCACCATGGTACAGAGCCATGGGAGAATTCGTTCCTCGAACTTATGCCGTCGAGCGTCTGGGTTCTGGCCATCAAGCGCGCGGAGGGCGCGCAGGACGGCACCGTGATTCGCATCCAGGAACGCGCCGGGAAGGCCGTGCAGGCAACTGTTAAAAGCGCGCTGCTCGGCCTTGATCACACCGTCGATCTACGGCCGTGGGAGCTCCGCACCATCCTGGTACGTTCCATGAAAGGTCGTCGCGCACAAGTCCGTGACGTGTCCTTGCTCGAACAGTAACAGGGGCTTTGGTTGATCGTTACTTCCCTGCATGCGCCGCGGCGAAAACCTCTTGAGCTGTCGTTGTTCCAGAGACCTTCTCCGCGTCGCTATCGCTGAACCCGATCCAGCCGGAATTCACACCCTCGATCATCTCTTCGTACGCCCATGTTCCACCCTCGGGCAGGCCCATCTGCTGCAGCGCGCTTACCCAGGCTTCGCGCGGGAGGGCCTGCGCTTTGACCTCGCGGCCCAGCACCTTGCCCACCGCGGCAGCCAAGTCGTCAGCGCTTACCATCGAGCCCAGCTCAATCACGCGCTTGCCCGTCCATTCGCTAACCAGAAGCTTCGCAATCTCGGCGCCGATGTCCACTGTGGCAATCATCGGCAGCTTGCGGTCGGTCGGAGCGTAGAACGTCGGCAGGGTGCCGCCCTGTCCGGCTTGCAGGCCGAACACGTAATTCTCAAGGAAAGATCCCGCGCGTACAAACGCCACGGGGAAAGGTTCATTGCTAAGAGCTTCTTCAAGCAAATGGGTCGACGTGATCAGTCCCAGGCCGGAAGTCTTCTCCGAGCCCATCGACGAAAGAACTACGAGCTTCGGCGGCGCGGATTTTGCGAGTGCCTGCTTGTAGCTCGCGATCACGGCTTTCGCTTCGCGAAAATCCCTGGATGGAGCTTGGATGGGCGGCATCATGAAGTAGGCGGCTTCAACCCCAGACAGAGCCCGCGTCATCGCCGCTGGATCCTCCCATTCGCCCTTGATCAACTCCACTCCCTGCTGCGACCATTGGCCGGCCTTGGCCTCGTCCCGCACCAAGGCGCGCACTTGCTTGCCCTGTTCCAGTAGCGCTCGTGCCGTTGCTCCGCCTACCTTGCCCGTAATGCCCGTGACCAGAAACATGTTCGATCTCCTCTGCATAGTAGGATGCAGAGACTCTTCATGCGCTTCATTTCCACGATGAAGACTTAAATAACCCTGCAGGCCCAAAGTTATTCGGTCGTGTAGCGGATTTCCAGCCGGCGCATGCGATAGCAGGAATAAGTAAGCACTACTGCGATCAGCAGCAACAAGCCAAGAGCCGCCGCCCATCCGGATACGGGCTCAGTCTCGACCGTGAGCAGCGCGAAGATGCCTTCGCCCGGTATGCTGACCGGCATCAGGTGGCGCAGGTAGGAAGCAACACTGATTTTCTGCAGCACCGAGGGCAGCACCGGATTGATCGCTTCCCATCCCAGCACCAGCATGGCCGCCGGGGTGGGATTCTTGAACATCATGCTCAGCAGCAAAAAGACAGCGCCATAGCCAAGGCACGCCAGCGGAACGATCACCAGGTATGCCTCGGACTGAGCTAGCCCCGCGCCATGAAACACATAGTCGCGTCCAGCGGCGCCGAACGGCCCATACATCAGCGCAATATTGGCGACCATCGCGGTTTCAAACAAGAGCACTGCACTGATGGAGCCGGCCGCAAACTTCGAAAGCAGCAGTATTTCTCGCCTCACCGGCGATAGCAGGTAAAAATGCAGACTGCGTTCGATCATCTCTCCGCGAATCAGTCGCGAGAAGATGCCCAGGCAGCCAAAAAATATGCCGAGCCGCACGTAATAGAACTGAACGATGCCCGCCAGCACGTTGGTGTCGTCGCTGATGCCCTCGACAAAATGCCGGTCGACGAGACCGTGAATGAATATCAGCAGCGTGGGAACGAAGGCGAGGAAATAGATCCAGCTTGCCTTCCACGAGAAGAGGTTTCTGCGCACTTCAATCAGCGTGAGACGTCCCGCCTGGCGCCGCCATAGAGCCCACGGCTGCTGGGCGAAAGAGCGAGAGAATGAGCCAACGGTATCAGCCATCACGAGGCACTCCCATCTGAGCCGATCAGGTATTGATAGATCGCATTGGCGTCATCGTCCGCCGGCGCGACAGCGTTGATCTTGATCACGCCCTCGGCGGCGATGCCGTTCAACATGGAATAGAACTGGTCAATGTCGCCGGTGCGCAGAAACACGCCTTGACCATCCGCATGCAGGCGAGCCTCGACGCAATGGTTGATCGAAAACATGCGCGACGCCAGCAACTCAGGGTGATCGCAGCGAATCAGCACCTGCATCGGCTTGTCGCGCACTTCCTGCCTCACCTGGTGTATGTTTCCCTCCGCGATCAGGTAGCCCCCCGTGATGAGCACCACACGGTCGGAGATTCGATCGACTTCGTCGAGGATATGGCTGGAGATGATCAGGTGCATGCCCTGTCGCCCCAGTTCTTCAAACAGCGCCAGCGACTCGGCGCGCGCCATCGGATCCAGCCCGTTCAGTGGCTCATCGAGAATCAACACCCGCGGATGATGGGCGATGGACTGAGCAAGCCGAATCTTCTGCCGCATGCCCTTGCTGTAGCTGGCGATGGGCCAGCCTGCAGAATCGCCAAGCTGCACGCGGTCGAGCGCTTCCACCGTGAGCCGGAAGGCATCCATTTTGTCCATCCCATGCAGCATGAGGCTGTCGAACACAAACTGCCAGCCGCTCAGCCCGCGCGGGAACGAATCGAATTGCGTGCAATAGCCAACGGCACGAAAGAACTCCGTCGCATTACCCGGCGAGAGTCCCAGTACCGAGATGGTTCCGCTGGAAGCCTGCACCAGCCCCGTCATCAGGTTCATCAGCGTCGTCTTGCCGGAGCCATTCGGCCCCACCAGCGTGGTCACGCCCGGAGGAATGCTCAGAGTGACCTTGTTGACGCCCAGCACCTCGCCATAGAACTTCGAGACATTTTCGAATTGAATCCTGTCGTGCAACGTCGCGTGGTCAGTCATCCTCGCACCACCTCGCGAGCGCGAATGCGCGCATTGAGCATGGCAACGAAACACACGCACGAAGCCAGCAGCATGGCCAGGATGGCCGGCGTAGGCAGCGCATATTTTTCAGCGAAGATCGGGTGTGCTCCCAGCATCCTCTGCCATAACACCGACATCATCATGGGCAGATTGAGCAGAAATCCCCAGCGTGTGCGCAGGATCGCGCTCATGATCGCCCCCACCCCGGCCGGCACAAAAACAGCCGCGAAAATCGCGCCTGTCGCCACGACTCTCCACTTGACCCAGGACGACAAAGCCAGGCCAAGGATGGAGAGAACTGTGATCCAGAGTATGGCGCCCGAGAAGAGGCCAGCCGCAATCGACAGGTGCGCGGCGAACCAGGGCAGCGGAGAGGAATACGCCTGGTACGCGAACAGGAGCAGGCACGGGATCCACGTCACGATCGACAGGAACATGAACATCGCCAGGAATTTGCCCAGCACGTAGCCAAAGCGCGAAACCGGATGGCTCAGCAGGATCGGCAGGGCATTGTCAGCGAGGTCGAAAGAGATAAGCCTGGGCGCAATCCACGCGGTCAGAATAAGCGCCAGCCAGGATTGAAACTCAAGCATCTTGAGAAAGTAGCCAGCATCGATATCAATCGCGCCAGAGCTGCCTTTCACGATGAGTGCTCGCGCCAGAGGATTGTTCGCCAGGTAGATGCCGATGAGAAAGATCACCAGCGGCAGCAGCGACAAGACGAACAGGCCGACGGTGATCTTGGACGACCAGGCTTCCGCGGCGCCATACCGCGAGAGCACGTAAATGCGCATCCAGCGCGGCGTCACCTTGCCGGCAAAAGGCCGATAGTCATGCTTATAGACGGACATGTGCCGGGCTCCCTGCTTCGTTCTCCATGGCTCTGAGGAAGATGTCTTCAAGCGAATCGCGGCGTTGGTTCATGCGGCGAATCTGCACTCCCTGCTCGGAAGCAATGACATAGAGATCGCGCGCTTCAATGTGATCGGGCATCACCAGCTTGATGCGGCCGCCGGGGAACGATGCGCACTCGCAGCCCAGCCCACGCACGCTAACCGAGAAGCGTTCCGTCGCGCCCACCGTCTCCAACTCGATGAAGCTGCGATTCGATCGGCGCTCTTCTTCAATGTTGCAAAGCGCGGCGATGCGGCCGTTCTTCAGGATCAACACCTCATCGCAAGTCTCGTCGACATCGCGCAGCAGGTGAGAAGAGATGAGCAGGTGAACGTTGCCCTGCTTGTGAATGTCTTTGATGAGCTGGATCATGCGCTGCCGCGCCATGGGATCAAGCCCGTTGGTCGGTTCATCGAGAATCAGCAGCTTCGGTCCGTGGGCCAGCGCCTGCGCCAGCTTGATGAGCTGCTTCATTCCCAGAGAGTAGGTGCTGATCTTGCGATAGCGCACCTCGCCCAGCCCGACAAAGAAGAGCGCCTCATGCGCGCGTTCCAGCGCTTCAGCCGCTGACAAACCGGCCAGCTCCGCCATGTAGCGCACAAAGCGAACGCCGCTCATGTTGCCGATGAACGAATCATTCTCCGGCATGTAGCCGACTGCTTCGCGAATCTGGGCACGCTGCTGGTACGCATCCATGCCGAAGACGCGCGCCCGGCCCCGCAACGGCTTGTAGAAGCCGAGCAGCGTATTGATCAGCGAAGACTTGCCCGCCCCGTTGGGCCCGAGAAGCCCGATGGCCTTGCCGCGCAGCTCTCCGGTCAGACCGTTGAGTACGGTGCGATTGCCGAGTCGGACTTCGAGGCCTTCGAGATCAATGACGCCCATATCAGTTCTGTACGCTTGTGCTCGCCGTCTTGTTCCGTGAACCGAGCAAAGATCCCAGTGTCAGGAAATCGAATCCAAACAGCCGGCTGTCGCTGGCTGCTTCAATGCGATTATCCCGTCCCCAGGCGCAGACGGCGGTGGGTCGCGCATCCGCGGAGATCTTGCGCAGCGCGTCGGCCGATTCGCCGCTCATCTGCGAAAGCAGAGGCTCCAGCACCGGGCTCAGATTCTGATAGGCAATGGCCGAGTAGTTCTCGTTCGCGTCCTTGGGCAGCAGCGCCTTGAACGCCGACGAGCGAGCCAGAGAATCTCCATTGGCTTTCGTTTGCAGAGCCTCCAGCAGAAGCGCCCGCGTCGGCGCCACGATCATGTAGCCGTCCGAGAAAGTGTAGTTCGCCTCGACCGTCGCGGAACCAATCTCATGCACCGCATAAAAGGTCTGCGAACCTACCTGGCTTGCATCGATTTGAATACCCTGGAAGCCTTTGCCCGGCTGCGCCTGCGTGTTGCGAATGGCTTGCGCCAACTGCTCCATCGTCTGCTCCAGACGCTGCGGATTGTGTACCTCAATGACGGCCTTCCATGAAGGCGTAGGCAGCACTGGCCCATCCAGCGTAACCAGGAACTCGCCGCCCAGGTTGCCGGCGATATCGTCGCGCAGATTGACATGCAGCATCTGCTCGGCGGAGCTGAAGTCTATCTTCTTCCCACCGTTGTTCGCCGAAGCCATAGACATGATGTCGTCGGCAATGCTCTTCGGATCCTTGGTGAGACCGGCAACTACCACCGAAGCATGCGACGAAACAAATTCCAGCGCGCCGATTGGCGCCGGTGCCGCCAGCCACGAAGCAACGCGCTGACGCGTTCCGGCAAATTGCAGGTTGAGATGATTCTCCGGCGTGCCGTTGCTTTCGCGATGCTCGGCAATGAGGTACTGCACGCCATCGATGCCGCTCTGCTCAGCCATTTCCTCGCCTTTTCCCTTCTTGAGGGGATGGAAGGTAACAAACATGCTGTGCAGATCCGCAGCCAGCACCACGCCGGCGCCGCGCCCATAGGCCGCCGTAATCTGCTGGCCAAAGTCTCCGCGCGCAAAGCCGCTGGCCCCTGCATTGAGCTGCGTATTCACCTTGCGCAAAGTCGCCAGGTCGGTCGAGAAAACGACCTCATGCGGACGTAGCAGCGCGAACGCACCATGAGGAGTCTTGGGCGCAGCTGCACCAGCCAGCGTCTGCTCATTCAGCAGCACCAGGCCATGCCCCGCGTCCGACGCAAAAAACTGCTGTTTCAGCGCATCCGCCAGGCCGTCTTTGCGCAGATCGGCCATAACCGCGATGGATGGGTCCTTCCCATTCTCGTCGCGCTTCATTCCCACCACCACGACCTCGTCGCCAAGATACGAACTCACCGTGTGCAGCTTATCCACCAGCGAATCAAGCTGGGCCGCATCATGATCGTGTCCCCACCATGCCTGCAGTTCCGGGCTTTGCTTGAGCTGCTCATGAAAGATGGTGTTTGCCTGGCTCACAAAGTCGCCCAGGTTGGGAATGGTCAAATACAACAACGTGTCTTGCGGAACGCGTTCCAGCAAATCGCTGTTGTAGCGCGGGGCAGGGAAAGGAATCTCCCCGATGCGATGCTGCAGGGTGGAAAACTGCGCCAGCAGCAGAACAAACTTGTCCTTGTCGTGGCTCCAGGAGATCTGATCCTTCAGCGGTGCGGGACTCAGGTTGTCGGTGGTGGCCATCTGATCCCCTGCATCCACCTTGGTATCGACGCCGGCATGCGAGACGTCAACCGATCCGCGCAGCACGCCAACCCGAGAGCCCTTGATGCCCGAGTTGACTGAGAAGAGGGTGCCGGTCACTGCGACGCGGCAGTCCGGCGTCTTCACATAGAGATGTCCAGAAGAGCGCTGGGCGGCTTCGACGATCACCGCGCCATTGTCGAGCGCGACCGTCATGTTGTGTCCGCGAGCGCCCACGCCCAGCGTGCTGCGTTCATTGATCTCGATGGTCGATCCATCCGACAGGCGAATCACTGCATGCGCGCCGCCGCTGGTGCGCAGCGAATCGCCCTCAGCCAGCGTGTCGCCTGCCGCCAAAGGTCGGTCGCCGGCGCTCGAAATCCGGGAGGCTGAGCCGTCGACCGAAATCACCTCGGCGCGCACTCCTGCAGGCACCTGCCAGAATGAGCGGTAGACGAAGAAGGAGCAGGCCAGCACAGCCAGCGCAGGCGCCGCCGCCCAGCGGAACACCCGCGGCCTCCACATCGAAGACACAACCGGCTTCCTTGCCGACCAATCCGGAGTGGTCCAATCCACCGCCTGCGATCCGCCGCGCAGTTGCCGCTGGCA
>CAILBQ010000063.1 GCA_903832475.1 uncultured Acidobacteriota bacterium
ATCCCAACAAATGCCAAAAGGCCGAGGGCAGGAAAGGTGCGTCGAAGTGAAGAAACTAAATTTTTCATGGCCATCCCTGATTCTGAAGACAAGCGTGGTCTTGGGGGATACATGCCGGCAGCGTCACTCGATTCGCCGTCATGCCGGAGCTTGCGCAAAAGCAGAGATGTGAGCAAAAGGCCTTCCGCAGCATGCTGACCCTGGTGGGCCGGCTCTTTCAAAGTCCGCAGAAGCGCCAACCCGGTGAGAACCGGAATGGTGCAGTCTTGTCCGTGGGCTTAGACCCCACAACGCGCAAGAAGTTGCGCGCATTCCTTCGAAAAGATCTTCATCCCATGTGGTGGGAAGATGGCTGACAGTCCCACCAGTCGAATAGCCGTAGACGCGGGTAGAAGACGCCGGTCCGGATGAACGGGATCGAGGACCCTTGGTCCGGTCCGGAAGCGAGCATCTGTCCAAGCAAGTGCGCGTAGATCTCAAGCTGGCCGCGATATTTCTCCCGCTGGCCAGCGAGGTAAGCCGAACGTTGATGCGGGTCGCTCAGGTCGAAGCCGGAAGCATGGCTGGTCTTGTAATCCACGATCCACCAGAAAGGCTGGCCCTCCGGTCCGTCCCGTACATCTGCGGCCGCGTCAAACCAGCCAGCCAAGGGAGCCGGCGCCAGAAACACCCGGTCTGGTCGAATGTTCCGCGCCTGCGCATCCCACACGCCCGTCCACCGCGTTTCCGCCTTGGCCTGTGGATGCGGAGCCAGCAGCCATGCGCCCGCGGGATGAATCGACGCCTGTTGCACTATATCCAAAGCATCGGCCGCCAGCCGCCTGGCCGCGGCTGCAGGAACTCCCTGGCTTCTCACCGTGGCGACTACTTGGGGCAGCGCCGCCGCGACTGCCGCTGCTGCCGCTTCCGGATCGAGCTCGATCCTCAGGTGGGCCAGCCGCTCCAGCAGAAAATGAATGGCTGTGCCCTCGATCCTGGATCGCTGGCCGCCTTCCGTTCGCGCATACAGGGCTTCCTCGCGATCGACCGCGTCGTCCGTGAGAGCGCCGCCATCTCGCGTCCCGCTCGCGCCCAGCCAGCGAAGCTCGGGGACCGTGTGGCCGGGAGGCAATCGTCTCAGGCGCACCGGGCGCGGCGGCGGCTGAACCGCCAATTCCATCTGGACGACGTTATCTCCGGCGGCTTCCGCAGCAAGAGCCACGGCAAAGCTCCTGTCCTGCTTCTGAGCCCAATCCGCAAAGCGCAAATCAATCTCCGCTCCGAAGGCCGGCCAGGCGGTTGCCAGCAGGCCCTTCGGCACTTCCAAAACGCGCTGCCCCTCTCTTTCCTTCAGCGCGTAACGGGGACGGGCAAACAGGTGCAGCTCGTCCCGTGCCCTGGTCGCCGCAACGTAGAGAACGCGGCGCAACTCCTGCCGTTCCCGCTCCTGTTTCACCCCATCGACCCACTTCTTGGCTGGCCCGGCCTCCTCACCCTTTCCCTGGATCGGCGCCACCAGGAATTCGGTAACCTCGCCGTTGCCCGACGACGGCAGTCCGCGCTCCAGCCAACTCACCAGCGTGCGCGTCTGATTTTGACCGGAAACTTCGAGATCGGGAACGATCACCACCTCAAACTCCAGGCCTTTCGACTTGTGGATGGTCATCAACTGCACGCCGAAATCGCTGCTGGTGGCCGGATCGGGTCGGGCGCAAAGTTTGGCCAGCGCAGCGTTGAGTTCCGGGCCCAGCAGGTCAAGCTCTCCCCCTTCCAGCTTGTCCAGTGCGGCCCACAGCAGGCGCAGGTTTTCCCGTTCTTCGGCGTTCACGGTAGCGGCGCCCCCGAGCGCCTTCCACACTGACTCGAGCCAAGTGCCGAGCGCTGTCGCACCTCCGGCCGACCGCGCTTCTGCGGCACGGCGCATGGCTCGGCCCACCCGCAATGCCGCCTCGCACGCCCGCGCATCCAGCCGTCCAGCCCGGCGCAATTTTTCAGGACGATCCTCGAGCAGAACGGGAATCGGCGTCTCCACGATCTCTCGCTCGTCGTCCGAGGTCAGCCGATGCAATTGCTCCAGCGTCAACCCGCACCACGGGGCGCGCAGCACGCCCAGCCACGCCGTCCGATCCGTGGGATTGACCAGCGCCCGCGCAATGGAAAGCGCGTCCAGCACCTCCGGCCGCTTGTCCAAAGGGACCAGCTCAATGGCCCGAAAGCCGACACCGGCTGCTCGTAAAGCTTCCGCGACAATATTGAGCGATTTTTTTGTGCGTCCCAGCACGGCAATGCGGAACTTCGCGATGGGGTTGATCGCTCGCTTCGCCTCGGCTACCTGCAATTTCTCTCGAACCAGCGCGACCATCTCCTCAAGCTGATCGCGGCGCGTGCGGTCCGGATCTCCAGCCTCGTCCATCTGCCCGGTGTCTGTCGCTGTGCCCCGCACCCGCTGGGTAAATGCCACGTGCAATTGCGTTATCGGGGCGCTCTCCGACTGTCGCGCCGCCTCGGCCGCCGCAAACCTCACGCCGCTGCCGTCATCCAATGCGAAAATCTTGGTGAAATGTTCATTCAGGTCATCCACCAGGCTCGGTGCGGTGCGGAAATTGGCGCGCAGCGAGACGAATTCAAACCGGAACGGCTCCGCAACCCAGTCCGCCGCGTAGTACTCCGCAGCCGGGCTCTCCAGCCCATGTGTCTTCAACCTCTCAAACAGCTCGACCTCCGCGTCGCGAAAGCCATAGATCGACTGCATCGGGTCGCCAACGCAGAAACAGCTTCGACCCTCGCGCTCCGGCCAGGCCGCCACCAACCGAGCCAGCAATTGATGCTGGTTGCGGCTGGTGTCTTGGAATTCGTCGATCAGCAGGTGGCGAATGCCGTCGGCCTGCCGCATGGCGAATTCCGACGGAAGTCCCTCTTCCGGCGCCAGCACGCGCAGGGCAATCTGCGCGATCTCCGTGAAGTCGACCGATCCCGTTTCCGCGAAGACCAGTTGCAGTTCCACCGCCGCCGCGCGCAGGACCGCAAAGCAGTGCCGAACCAGCCCCCATTCCTCATCGCTGAAACACGTCGGAATCGGCTCGTGAAAAGCCGCCAGCGCCGCGTGCAGCCCTTCCGCTTTTTGCAGATCCTCGACCAGTTCGCCAAAACGTGCCTTCGCCGCCGCACCTTCCAGCCCGGTTGGAAATCCGAAGTGCACGTTCAAGCCGCGAGGGCTGCGCCAGTCCTTCTCCTTGGTCAGCAGGAAGTTGGCCAGCTCGCGATGAGCGGCCACTGCATCGGCCAGCAGCGCCGCTTCTTCGGCTTCCGCCTCGGCCAGAAGCCACCCAGGAAATTCCGCCCGCTCAGCAAGTCCCGTCGGCACAGACTTACCCCCATTGCCGCAGGCGAACCGGGCCAGCTCCAGCGCTCGCTCGCGGCTTTCCGGAGTCAGGTCGAGCAAGTCGGCAAGGTGGTCGAGCCTTGCCCGTGCAGCCCGGCAAAAGGGCGCTTCCAGCCGCTTGCGCAAAGCCCCCCAATCCACTTCGCGGTCGAAAACAAAATCCTCTCTTCGCGCCTGGCGCTGGCGATTCTGGACAAGGCCGGCCCCGAACTGAACGACCTGCGCCTGCGCGTGCTGCATCTGGAGGGCCTGCGCGAGTTGCCG
>CAILBQ010000064.1 GCA_903832475.1 uncultured Acidobacteriota bacterium
CTGCGGGCAGCTTCATCGCGATCCTGGTTGGCGGCGGCGCGGGCCATGATGGATTCCGCTGTAGGCGTAGCATCAGGGGACGCGTGTTGCGTGAGCGCAGAATGCGAAGCGAGCAGGACGAGGGCGAAAAGTGAATTGCGAAGACGGAGCATCTCGCAGGTTACGAGGTCATGTCGCCGGAAGTTCCAATAAGCTTGCGGCTGTTGCGCCGCAAGTTCGAAAAGCAGCGGACATGTCTTCGCCTCGAACGTAGTATTCTGGCGAATGCTGAAACTCTCTCTACTTCTTGGTACGGTGGCGGCACTTGCGGATGTGGCCGGTGGCTTTGTGCTGGTCAGGGCGGAAGGCATTCAGAAATATCTTCGCTACTTTGTGGCGCTGGGCGCGGGTTTTCTGATGGCGACGTCGGTGCTGGAGATGCTGCCGGAGAGCCTCAAGCTCGATCCGAAGCTGGCGCCGGTGCTGGTGATGGCCGGGTACTGCGCGCTTCATTTTCTGGAACACACGATTGTGGCCCACTTTCACCTTGGCAAAGAGACACATCATGGCGAATTTGTTTCCGCGCATACCAGCTATTCGGTGATGGGCGGCCTGGCGGTGCATGCGCTGTTTGATGGCGTGGCGATCGGTTCGGGATTTGCCATCAACGATCTGCTGGGCTGGCTGATTTTCCTGGCCATCTTCCTGCACAAGGCGCCGGAGGGGTTCACCATGGCTTCGATCATGTTGGCCAGCGGACGAAGCGGGCGCACGGCGATGCTGTCGGCAGGAGTGCTGGCGGCGGCCACGCTGGCGGGGGTGCTGGTGATCGGGCTGGCACCGGGAATGGTGCGTTTTGGGTTGCCGGTTTCTGCCGGCGTGGCGCTGTATGTCGCCGCCACCGATCTGGTGCCTGAAGTGAACCGTGAGCCCGGAATACGGATGGCGCTGGTTTTCTTTGCGGGTGTCGCTGGATTCCTTGCGTTGCGGATGCTGATGCCATCCATGTAAACGCAAAACGAGCAGTTTTGCACACTTCGTCCGGTCACCTCAGGAAGTGAGAAGCTCTTTTCGAGTCTGCTTCTATACTGTTGAAGTGACTTTGCCTATCCGCCAAGAAGAGACAACACGAAGTTTTTTGGCTGGATTGCTGGAGTTGTACACGCATTTCGTGGCGTGGCTGTTGCGGCGCATGCCCAACGAACGGCAGCGTCTGCTGGCGGTGACGATCATTGCCGGCGGAATCTGCGGGCTTGCTGCTGTGGCGTTTCATCTGAGCATCATGGGGCTTGAGGCCCTGTTCATCGAGCGTGCCAATGCTGCTTCGGGACATAGCTGGATCTGGTGGACGATCCTGTGCCCGACGATCGGAGGTCTGGTAGCAGGCGTTGGGCTCACTTATTTTGCTCCCGCTGCAGCCGGTAGCGGCATTCCTCAGGTGAAGGTGGCTTACACGCTGCGGGATGGCAGGGTAACGGTGCGCGAAACCATCGGCAAGTTCGTGTTGTGCGCGATTCAGATAGGGTCGGGCGCTTCGCTGGGCCTTGAAGGACCGACGGTGCAGGTATGCGCGGGGGTGAGCAACATGCTGGCGCGGTTAGCACGTCTCGGCCCAAAGAACACGCGCAGGCTGGCTTCGGTGGGCATGGCGGCGGGGATTGCGGCGGCCTTCAATGCGCCGATTGCCGCTGTGACCTTCACCCTCGAGGAACTGATCGGCGACCTGGATCAGACGATGCTCTCCGGCGTCATTGTTGCCGCCGCGCTGGCTGCGGTTGTGGAGCATTCTGTCCTGGGGTCCAAACCCGTGTTTCACGTGCAGGGAAACTACAGCCTTGCCAACTCTTCGTCGCTGGTCTGGTATGCGCTGCTGGGCTTGCTGGCAGCCATCGTGTCGATCGCTTTTACCGATTCGTTGCTGGGCCTACGTGCCTGGTTTCGACGGCTTACGGGAGTGCCTCGCTGGGTACAGCCAGCCATCGGCGGAGCAGCCACAGGCGCGATCGCCGTTTTAGCTCTCGCGCTTTTCCACCTGAACGGCATTGCCGGTGATCCCTACGGGACCCTGACCATGGCGCTCACTGGCCAGATGACGGTGACCGCGATGGCTGTCTTCTGTGTTTTGAAGCTCGCTTCCACGGTTTGTTCCTACTCCAGCGGCGGGTCTGGCGGTATTTTTGCGCCGGCCCTTTTCATGGGAGCCATGCTAGGCGGGGCTGTGGGCTATCTGGATGTGACAGTGTTTCATCACTCCGCGGACTCGATCGGCGCATTTGCCGTTGTGGGCATGGGCGCTGTGTTCGCCGGTATTGTTCGCGCACCGATGACCTCGGTTCTGATCATTTTTGAGATGACAGGCGGCTACGGTCTGGTTCTTCCCCTGATGATCGCCAATATGAGCGCCTTCGTGCTGGCCCGGCACTGGCGACATATTCCCGTTTACGAAGCGCTGCTGGCGCAGGACAACATTTTCCTGCCCCATGGAGGCGGACCGGTTGATCCCCCTGAAAATGAGCCTCTACCCGGCCTAGAGGGCATGGCGACCAACTGAATCGCGACGTCCCTTGCGAGCCGTGGTTTCGCTGCATCAAGGCACGAACGATGACGAAGATTTTGTACTTCAGGAAGGTGTAGGTCGGTTGTTGTCCCGCCTGCGTCACGGACCCAATTTCCTCGTAAGTTTGTTACGCATGGGGCTTTTACCCGTCTTATCATGGAGGTAACGTACTCCACGAAATTATTGGCGATGAATGATCAATGAAAAAATGGTAGTTGCGGTTCTTCCTGCGTACAACGCGGAGAAGACCCTCGCTCGCACGGTGAGCGAAATTCCGAATGCGGTAGATGCCTGCATTCTCGTGGACGACCACAGTACCGATTGCACCGTGGAGTTAGCCCGCAAGCTCGGGCTTCAAGTGCATGTGCATGAGCGCAACCGCGGCTACGGCGGCAACCAGAAAACCTGCTACGCGGCAGCGCTGAATATTGGCGCCGACATCGTGGTGATGCTACATCCCGATTATCAGTATTCTCCGCGGCTGGTTGAACCGATGGCCAGCATGATTGCCTATGGGGTTTACGACCTGGTACTGGGTTCGCGCATTCTCGGCGGAGGCGCGCTCAGCGGGGGTATGCCGCTCTACAAGTACGTGAGCAATCGGGCACTCACGCTGATCCAGAATATGGCGCTGAGGGCCAAGCTTTCGGAATATCACACCGGCTTCCGCGCTTACAGCCGCGACATGCTGCTTTCTCTGCCTCTGCACGCCAATTCAGAAGACTTTGCGTTCGACAACCAGCTGCTGGCGCAGTGCATTTATCTGGGTGCGCGTATCGGCGAAGTTTCGTGCCCTACTCGCTACTTCCCTGAAGCCTCCAGCATCAACCTGAGGCGCAGCACGATTTATGGTTTGAGCGTTCTGCGCACCACGATGGATTGCGTGGCGGCACGGACTGGGCTTTACCGCAGGCCCATCTTCGACTTTCCTCCCTTGCAGCTGAAGGAAGAGGAAGAGGCGGTTTCGCTGGCCCTAGAGGAATTTTCATGACCCCTCGCGCAGCCGGGCGATTGCCCCTCCTGCGCCTTGGTGGTTTGACCCTTGCCGCTCTTGCCATTCACGGTTACCACCTGGGCGTCGAAGATGCTGAAATCTATGATCCTGCTGCTAGAAAGCTGCTGAATCCACGGCTTTATCCGTTTGCGTCGGAGTTTTTCCTCTCACATGGACATCTTTCCCTGTTCAGTCCGATTTTGGCCTGGACGGCGAGACTGACGCATCTCTCGATGGATTGGACGCTGCTGGCCTGGTATGTCGCAACGCTGTTTGCGATGCTGATCTCGTGCTGGATGCTGGCTGCGGCCTGCTTTGAAAATGAGCGCGCACGCTGGTGTGCGGTGACGGTGATGACCGCTGTGCTCACCATGCCCGCCACCAACACCGGCCTGCTGCTGATGGACCCATACCTGACGGCGCGTTCGCTATCAACGCCGTTGACCTTGTTTGCTCTGGCCGGCTTTCTAGAGCGGCGCTATGTTTCAGTTGCCCTCGCCGTTGTTCTGACTGCCGTTGTTCATCCGCAGATGGTGGTTTACCTGGTCTTTCTTGCTGGTTTGATGTGGCTGGTTGAGCGTAGCAAGACCCGCGTCAAAGAACCGGTTCCGATGCTGGCTTCAGTCGCCGTCTTACCCACCGGGTTTCACCTTACGCCAGCAACGGGCGCATACCGCGAAGCTCTCTTTACGCGCGACTATTTCTTTCTTTACAACTGGGAGTGGTTCCACTGGCTGGGCATGCTGGCCCCGCTGGCCATTCTCGCGTGCTTTTGGAGGGGCAATTTTCGCGGAACCAAGCCCGCATTTCAACGGCTGAGTTTTGCGCTCCTTCCTTTCGGAGTGCTTTCTATCCTGGCAGGGCTGGTGCTTAGCGCTTCGCCGCAGCTTGAGATGTTTGCCCGCCTGCAGCCGCTGCGTTCTTTTCACCTCATCACCATTGTCTTCATGTTGCTGCTAGCAGGCGTCTTTGGCGAATATGCCGCGCGAAAGCGACCGTGGGTCATCGCGCTCATTGCCATCCCTATCGCTGCGGGGATGTTTCTGCTGGCGCGGCAGACGTATCCTCACAGCCCGCAGATCGAGTGGCCAAGTGAGACCAGTTCCAACGACTGGGTCAACACGCTGCTGTGGGTGCGGCATCATACGCCCGAAGATGCTGTATTTGCGGTGGATGCCCACTACTTCACGGAACATGGAGTCGATGTCCACGGCTTCCGTTCCATTTCTGAACGATCTGCTCTTGCCGATTACTACAAGGATGGCGGGGTGGTCTCTCTGTTCCCTGCCCTGGCCGATGAATGGAAGCAGATGAGCAATGCTACGTATGAATTAAACCACTTCCAGGCGGCCGACTTTCGCAGGCTACGGGCGAAATATCCGGCAGTCACCTGGACCGTGGTGCACGGAGCTGCTCCGGCGGGCCTCGACTGTCCTTACCAGCAGCGAGGGTATGCGGTCTGCAACCTGGTCGCTGTATCTAAGGTCGCCAGCGCGCTGCCCTAAGTTGCGGGTTGGAGTGAACATGACGACCGGTGACGGGCAAGGTTTGGAGTTTCACCGCTTTCCCTACAGAATGGATCAGGGAGATCTCCCAACTTGCTGAATCTGACGCAACGGCTGACGGTGGGTTGTGGGCTGCTGGTAGCGCTATCGCTGACGCTTGCGGTCTGGGTACATCGGGAGCTGGTTCCTCTGCACGCTGCCAGCCGGCACGCGGCGTTCATCCTGTGGCTGCTTTCGGGAAGCGCTATCCTGGTGGCCGCGCTGACGTTGATTTTTGTTTTGCAGCCCATCGGGCAACTTTCGCGGGATGTGAAGCGCATCGCCTCCGGCGACCTGGCGCACCGCACAGAGTGGAGCAGCACGGGAAAGACGCCTGACGGCTTTGGCATTATCGCCAAAGAGATGAATCGCCTGGCGGTGCGTCTGCGCGAGTTGCGCGAAACCGAGGCGGGACGGCGGCAGATGGAGTTTCAGCTTTCCGACGCCGTACTCCAGTCGATTTTCGAACCCATCATCGTGACGGACAGCAAAGGCCACGTGCTGAAGGTGAATCCAGCGGCGGCGGAGATGCTGGGAGCAGCGGCGAACGACCGAATGGCGCTGACGAACACACCGGGCGGCGAAAAAATCCTGGAGGCAATCCGCCGTGCTGTCTCGATGCAGAAGGCTATCGCAGCAGAAGACGACGCGGCCATGCTGCCGATGCGCATCGGCGAGCGGGAGCGAAGCTATCGACTGCGCACCACGCCCATGCGCGACTCGGAAGGGCGCCTGCTGGGTGCGGTGACCACGCTCGAGGATGTCACTTCGCTGCAGGATACGGATCGCTTCAAGACGCAGTTCATCGCCGTCGCTTCGAATAAGCTGCGCGACCCGCTGCTGCATCTGCGCCAGGGGCTCTATGCGCTGGGTAAAGGATTTGGCGGAGAGCTGCGGCCGCTGCAAACGGAGCTGGTGAGCGCGGCTACCCAGGAGGCGCAGAAGCTCGATGACCTGATGGCCGACCTGATCGAAGTCGCCGAGCTGGATTCGGGCAAGCGCGAACCGCAACTGGAGAGGTTGCGGCCTTACACGGAGCTGGTCCAGGCGCGCGACCGCATCAGCGATGCAGCCTGCTCCCGCGGGGTGCGGGTGGACATCAAGGCGTTCGCCGACTTGTCTTTTGTCCAGGCGGACCGCCGTGCCATGCACACCATACTCGACAACCTGATCACCAACGCGGTGC
>CAILBQ010000065.1 GCA_903832475.1 uncultured Acidobacteriota bacterium
AGCATATTCGACTGTCGGTTCGACTTCGCCGCTTGCCTCAACCGTGATCGCGCGGCGCGATCCTGAAGAAAATGATGTGCAGATCGAGATCCTTTTCTGCGGTGTATGTCACTCTGACCTGCACATGGCTCGCAATGAGTGGAGTAGTGTGTGGGCCACCGTCTACCCCTGCGTGCCGGGTCACGAGATTGTCGGTCGAGTGGCCAGGGTAGGCTCGGCCGTCACCAGGTTTAAGGCGGGTGATCTCGCAGGGGTGGGCTGCATGGTAGATCCCGACGGCACGTGCCCAGCCTGCAAAGAGGGACTGGAGCAATTCTGTCCGAACCAGATTCTCACCTATGGCTCCCCCGACAAACATCTTGGCGGCGTTACGTACGGCGGATACTCCGACAGCGTTGTAGTCGATCAGCGATTTGTGCTGAGCATCCCGGCGAATCTGGATCTCGCGGCCGCAGGGCCGCTACTTTGCGCGGGAATTACCACGTACTCGCCGCTGCGTCACTGGGGCGTAACCGCGGGCAAGAAAGTTGGGATCGTCGGCCTAGGCGGACTCGGACACATGGGCGTTAAATTCGCCCACGCGATGGGCGCGCACACCGTCGTCTTCACTACATCGCCGGGCAAGGTCGAAGATGCGATACGACTTGGTGCCGACGAGGTAGTGATTTCGAAGAATTTGGACGAGATGCAGAAGCATCCAGGCTCTTTCGACTTTATTCTCGATTGTGTCTCCGCAGATCACGACATCAATTCCTACATCCAACTGCTCACCCGCGACGGAAACATGACACTGGTGGGTGCACCTGAAAAGCCATTGAGCCTCAGCTCGTTCGGCCTCATTTTGGGGCGCCGCAGCGTCTCCGGGTCGCCCATCGGCGGGATCGCGGAAACTCAGGAAATGCTGGATTTCTGCGGCGAGCACAACATCACGTCGGACGTGGAAGTCATCGCCATTCAACAGATCAACGATGCCTATGAAAGACTGCTCAAGGCCGATGTGAAGTACCGCTTCTCCATCGATATGGCATCTCTGAAAGCTGAATAACTCATGGTCAAACACTTTCGCGTTCCGGTTAGTCTTCGTGTAAGGCTGGAAGAAGCGGGAGTCCTTGCGCCTGTAGTATTGCGCAGGGCAGGACTTCCGCAGAACCTCTTCGAACAAACTCGCATCCTTGTATCGACCGAAGAACTCTTTGCACTCTGGCGGGCCATCGGCGAAGTGAGCACGGATGCTTTGATGGGTGCGCGCCTTGGGACGGAGAACAGCATTGCACGCTTTCATCCGATGGGTCTTGCCGCCTTATCCACAGAGAGCTTCGGCGCAGCCATCAATCACATGGCGCGGTACAAACGGCTATCGGCGCCCGAAGAAATTATTAATGAAACAGTCCAGAATGAGTGGGTCATACAATTTCGCTGGTTTCTGGCCGTGGATGTAGAGCCGGCAATCCTTGTCGAGTACTGCTTTGCCTGGGTTCTCACCATCGCACGGCAAGGAACCGGTACACGCATCAAGCCGCTTCGACTGGAGTTAGTGCAGCGTCGAAACCACGTCAAGGCACTTGAGAAACACTTCGGCTGCCCGGTGGTGTGCGGAGCGTCCCGCAATGCGATCATTTTCCGGGACGAAGATAGGGTCATTCCATTTGTGACGCGGAATGCCGAACTGTTGGAAATGCTCGCTCCTCAGTTCGACCGGGAACTGAAGGAGCGCAGCGCGAATGAGGATCATTTTGTCGACCTGGTACGCGGTGCGATTCAACAGCGGCTGACAGGTCACCGACCCGTCGTGGACGATGTCGCAAAGGATCTTCACGTCAGTTCCCGCACGCTCCAGCGCCGTCTTCAGGACGCGGGTTCGAACTATCAACGAGTCCTGGATGAAGCCAGGCACCAGATGGCTCGCTACTACCTCAGCAATTCGGTCCTTGAACTAACTGAGGCTGCTTATCTCTTGGGTTACGAAGATGCCAACTCCTTCGCGCGAGCCTTCCGGGCTTGGGAGGGCATGCCACCCAAAAACTGGCGAGAAGCGCAACGAGCGGCAGCTTCCTCCAGCAGCTGCCAACCCAATTAGAACATCCGAATGAAACAGTTTTGAAAAAGGAGAAAGAATGCAGAAGCGCACATTAGGGAAGAGCGGCCTTACACGAATCGAGTTCGATTTCCATTCCACCGTCAGGAACTTTCCCAGATGAGTATCCCAGGCTTTCTTCTTAAGGTTGCGTGCGACTTGACCCGGCATGTTTTAGCCAAAGGAGTTGCTGGCAGATGACCAGAGTGGGTGTCGAAGCAATTGAGCAGACGCGTGAACGAAGGCATCTGAGCAACCAGCCGAAGCGCTGTGACGGGGTAACTTGCAAATTTGGGAGGGCGATGTGCTAGCCTGACTTTATGAATTCTTCTCTCCTCTTGAACGTCCAGATTTGTTGTTGTGCAGGTATGGGTCCGGCACA
>CAILBQ010000066.1 GCA_903832475.1 uncultured Acidobacteriota bacterium
CGGCATCAGCGGCGGGTTTGCCTTTCGCCCCGAGACCGCCAAGCCTCTGCGCGAACTGGCTCACATCCTGCTGCATGAGCCCAACTCGCTCACCCCAGGCGAGCGCGAACTGATCGCCACCTACGTCTCGCACCTGAACGATTGCTATTTCTGCCAGACCAGCCACGGCGCCGCTGCCTCCTGCCACCTGGGCAACGTCACCACGGTCAAACAGGTGAAACATGACTTCCTGCGCGCCCCTATTTCCGAGAAGCTGAAGGCTCTGCTGGTCATCGCCGGCGAGGTGCAGCGCGGCGGCAAGAATGTTTCCACCAGCGACGTCGAAGCAGCCCGCGCCCAGGGCGCCACCGACATGGAAATCCACGATACGGTCCTGATCGCCGCCGCTTTCTGCATGTACAACCGCTACGTCGACGGCCTCGCCACCTGGCAGCCGCAGGAAGAATCGATGTACGCGCAGATGGGCCAGCACTTGGCCACGGAAGGCTACCGAACCTCCTCTGTCCAGTCGAAGGAGAAGGAACTCGAACCGGCCTAGACCAGCGCAAAAGCTCAGATTGTTCCCCGTGGAACAATGCCAGGAGCGCAGCGTAGGCGAAGTGCGGCCACTTTGAATTCCCTGTAACCATAATAAAATGAGAAATTTATAGAAGGGCGGACCGACTCTGACGCGCGGCAAATGGCATATACATTTGTATATGGCGTCGCAGAAGTCGCGAGTCTGATGGCGGCAGGACGCTCTCCGAACTCCGAATTGTCTACTGTTTGTCCGTCGCGAAATAGACGATGATGCCACTCAACAGCGCCAGCAGCGCGATCGCAGGAAAGACGGTGATCCAGTTCCACTCCGGCTTGCCCGCCGCCGTCGAAGCGGCCGGCCACAGCACTTCCAGGTGAAACGTCCTGGCCTGCGGCAACTCCGCCAGCCACTCCAGCCAATGCAGGCCGTGCCGCGCCTGAGAAACGATCAAGCCGACGGCTGCCAGGATGTAGATCGACAGCGCGAAAATCTGTGCGCCCAGGAATGGCTTGCTCACCCGCTCCACAGCCGCGTTGCGCCGTCGCAGTTGCGCCCGCCACCACAGCAAGCCCGGGGAATTCAGCGCAGCCGATCCGGCCGCTCTTGTCCTGGCCGCGCGAAACGTCTCTGTCAGCAGCACCTGGTCGCCGCATACTCGGCAGCCGGCCACATGCGCGCGCAGTTCCGGCGCACAGCCAGCCGGCCACTGGCCGCCCTGCAGCAGCAGCGAAACTTCCTTCTCATGCGAACAGACAGGCAGCATCACGACGCACCCCGGCCTTTGAAAGGATGGCCATGCAGTTCTCTGGCCTCGCCAAGTCCGGCCCTCATTCCCGAGTTCTCTGCATCTCGCAGCAGCCCAGCCATTTTGCGCCTCGCCCGAAACAGCAATAGCCGGATGCTGGCCGATCCAAGCCCGGTAATCTCGGCGATCTCGCGATGCGAATACCCTTCGGCGTGCGCCAGCCACAGGATCTGCCTGTCCCGCGGACGCATCCTGGCCATGGCCGGCATGAGCAGCGCCTGCGAATCGCTTAAGGCTTCCCCGGAAGACGATGCGAACAGCTCTTCGGAAACATCCTCGATCGAGGTCGACCCAGGTCGCCGCCAGTGATCGCGCAACAGGTTGGTGGCGATGCGGTAAAGATAGCGGCGGCTGGCCACTTCGCCATCCGCCAACGCCGGCGGACGGTCCGCGCACAGGAAGCGCACATAGGCCTCCTGCGTCACATCCTCGGCCAACGCGGCATCGCCCGAGACGCGCACCACGTAGGCCCACAGCGATCGCGCCGATCGCTCATAGAAGGCCGCAAACGCCTCGCTATCCATCGCATTCATGAGCGAATGGGCGCTGTCGGTCAGGCCTTGTGGTGCGATCGTTTTTGGAAGGACAAATTCCCAGGCCATTCGTCAGTTTCTCGTCTTGCGTTCGTGCTGCTGGTATGGTTTCGGCTACCGCAATCACGGCCGCTCTCGCAAATCCGTTTCGGTGCCTGCATGCCTGGCAGCGTTCCCCGGCATCAATCCCAGTCTGCCGGCCAATATCCACGTCAAGCCTGCCGAGATGATAAACCCGATTCCCGGCATCAGGGTCAGGGTTCCCAGCACCAGCATGGGGATGTTCAGGTCGGGACTGGCGCTGCGCATCAAGTGAAAGCCCATGCCTAGCAGTGTCAGCACGATGCCGATTTGCAGCGGCGTCAGCACCCTGGCCACCGCGTTCGGCACCCGCTGTTCCGGCTCGAAGTTCACCGGGATTGGCGAAGCCTCAAGAAAGCGCTTCCCTGCCTCCGTATCCATGTAAACCAGCAGGTCCTGGTTGGTGCCAAATTTGTCGATCAGCCTGCCATGCACGTCCGATTGCAGTTTGAAGATTCGGTTCCAGCGACGGTTCTCGACAAAGAGGCGCGTCAGCCAGATGACCGCGCCCAGAACGCACAGAAACACCAGAAACGGGGTCAGGTTGTTCGAGATGTTTTCCAACGCCGAGGGGGATGTGCGCTCCTGAACAAGTTCCGGCCAGACTTCCCGTTCCAGCGCCTGATCCGGGCCGCCGTCGTTGCGGTCAGTGCGGGTGAAAAGGTAAAACTCAGGGTTGCGGACAATTTCGGGATGGCCGGCCAGAAACTGCCCCAGCTGCGGATTGTTCCGGTTAACGTAGTCCTGATTTGCTAGAAGCGAAGGATCACGCGCGACCACCGTGGTCAGCGTGGGGCTCATCTTGAGCAGCTTGATGAGCTCTTCCTTCGTAGCTGCCAGGTCTCTCTCGCTGACCACGGGGGCAGGCGCGTTCGGAGCGGCAGGATGATTTTGTCCCAAAGCCATTCCCGAGGGGAAAGCCGCGGTCGCGGCCAGAACCCCCGTGGCGGCTAGCGTGCGAAGAGAGATGAAGACGGTTTTGCGGTAGTTGAACATGGGTGGAATCCTCACAGGAGACGAACAATTCAAAGTCTTCTGCCGGTATAACGATTCACCCACGCGGATGGTTAACAACAGCCGGCAAATTCTCTGCCCTAGCACATTCGTACTCATCGACGGCGCACCTTAGAGCACGCGCGGATTGACCCAAAAAGTGGTAGGCTGAGCGCAACAAGCTTTGTACAACGAGTGTGGACGGTGAAGGGTTTGGAGCCAGCCCAGGGCGAGATCACAGTGCTGTTGGCCAAGTGGAAGGATGGCGAGCCTTCGGCATTCGAAGAGCTGATGCCGCTGGTCTACCCTCACCTGCGCCAGGTAGCTGCCGCCTATGTGCGCCGCGAGCGCAACCCCGACGTGCTGCAGGCAACTTCGCTGGTCAACGAGCTTTACCTGCGTCTGCTGAACCAGCGTCAGGCGGTGGGTGAAGATCGCCAGCACTTCTACACCTTTGCCGCCAAGGTGATGCGCCTGATCCTGATCGATCACGCCCGCGGCAACCAGGCGCAGATTCGCGGCGGCGGCCTGCAACGCGTCCCGCTGTCGGACGACCTGGCGTGGATCAACATCGGTAGCCCCGAACTGCTCGATCTCAACCGCGCCCTCGATGAGCTGGCCGCCATCGACCCCTACAAGGTCCAGCTGGTGGAGCTGCGCTACTTCCTCGGCTGCACCTCCGAAGAGACGGCCTCGCTGATGCACATCTCCAAGGCCACCGTCGATCGCGAGCTCAAATTCATCAAGAGCTGGCTCTACCGGCGCATCCATCCCGACGGCAAGGAAGAATCTCCCTCGGCGTGAAACATCTCTTCTGCTTCTGATTCATTCGACCTGGGTTTGCCGCAGTCTGAAGTGCGATAGGCAATGTCACGGAGCACTCATGAAAGAAACCACGGCCAGTTTTCTCAAGCTCGAAGCGATCTTCCACGAAGTTCTGCTATTTGAGGAAACGAACCCAGGCGCGGGTGTGGGCGAGGCGCGGGCCCGGCTGATCGATGAGCTTTGCCACGGAGATCCAGCGCTCATCACCGAAATTCACGCTCTGCTGCGCGCCAGCGACGAAGAATCCCAAGCGACGGCCTCGCATCGCACCGTCCCGGCGCCAGGGCCGCCCCCCGGCATGGAAGAACGCCGGCAGCGCCCGCGCGGTGAAACGCTGGAACGCAAGCGCATCGGCGCTTACCAGATCGATCGGCTGCTCGGCCGCGGCGGAATGGGCGCGGTCTACCTCGCCCACCGGGCGGACGGTCAATTCGAACAGCAGGTGGCCATCAAGCTCATCGACCTGCCTCTGGCGACCGATCTTTTTCGCGAGCGCTTCCGCCAGGAGCGGCAGATTTTGGCCGGCCTGCAGCATCCTTTCATCGCCCGGCTGGTCGACGGCGGCGTCACTCCCGAAGGCGATCTTTACCTCGCCATGGAGTACATCGACGGCGTTCCCATCCATCGCTTCTGCGCCGATCACAAGCTGACTCAGACGCAGCGCCTGGCGTTGTTCAAGAACGTGTGCCAGGCCGTCCAGTTTGCCCACCAGAACCTCGTTGTCCATCGCGACCTCAAGCCCGACAACATTCTGGTTGCCTCGGACGGGACGCCCCGCCTGCTCGATTTCGGGACCGCGAAAATTCTGTCTCCCTCCACCGAGAACGACGGCAAGGATTTCACTCGCCAGGGATTCAGCTCCTACACGCCGCAATACGCCAGCCCCGAGCAGGTACTCGGCAACCCGATTACCACGGCTTCGGATACCTATTCTCTCGGCGTCTTGCTCTACCTGCTCCTCACCGAGACAATGCCTTATGCGCTGAAGGAGATGAGCACCGCGGAGTTGGTGCGCGTTATCTGCGAAGAGCCTCCGCGGAAGCCGGGCAACGCCGCCGGCTCGGACAAGCGACTCGACCTTGACCTCGAAGCCATCCTGATGAAGGCGCTGCGTAAGGAGCCCTCCGAGCGCTATCTGACCGTCGAGCAGCTTACGACCGACATCCAGGATTATCTCGACGGGCACCCGGTCAACGCGCGCCGCGGCACATTCCGCTATCGCGCGGCCAAGTTCATCCGTCGCAATCGGCTCGCTCTGGCCGGCGCCGGTCTGCTCGCCCTGACCCTCTCCGCAGGAATCGCTGGCGTCCTCTGGCAAGCCAGAGTGGCCAACCAGCAGCGGCGAAAAGCAGATGCCCGATCCGCCGACCTGCGCCAACTCTCCAACAGCCTGCTATCGGAACTCGACGACGCCATCAAGCAACTTCCCGGCTCAACCGGCGTGCAGAAGCTGCTCGTTACCCGCGTACTCGAGCATCTCGATCGCATGGCGGCTGATGCGCAGGGCGACCGCGCCACGCTGCTCGACCTGGCCGACGCCTACAGCCGCCTGGCCAGCCTGCAAGGCGACCCGTACTACCAGAACCTGGGCGATCCGGACGGGGGATTGACCAGCGAAAGCAAAGCCGTCGCGCTGATCCAGCCGCTGGTGAACGCCAATCCCAACGACCTCCAGGCCTTGCAATCCCTGGCCACCGCCCAGGTTACGCGCAGCGAGATCCTCTTCGGCACCGGCAAGACGTCCGACGCGGTTGCCTCCATGCAGGCCGCCGTGCGCGCCTACGACCGGCTCATCGCGCCCTCCAGTGCGCCAGTAGAACTGATTGGCGAAGTCGCTGCCGTTTACGGGTCTCTCGGCGACGAACTCGGCCAGAGTGGGACGGCCAGCCTCGGCGACAAGGCGGCCGCGCTGGCCGCCTACCGCAAGACTATGGAACTCGACCATCGCGCCCTGGGCATCGATCCCAACTTCGTGCGCGCCAAGCGCGGTCTGGCTATCATTCAAATGAAAATAGGCTCGGCGGAACTAGAGACCGATCCTACCCAGTCGTTGAAAGACTTCCAGTCCGCTCTCACCACGCTCGATGCCTTGCCCGATAAGGAAAAGTCGACCCTGACCATGATTCGCCTGCGCTCCATGATGCAGCGCAAGGAGGCCAATGCTCTCGAGATGACCGGGCGCTACGGGGAGTCATACGGGCTTTATGATCAGGTCCGCCGTGCCCAGCAGGATCTTGCCGATCAGGATCCACAGGATCTTCGCGCCTTGTCTGACCTTCAGGTCATCCTGAACGACGAAGCCGGCACCTACGACGATGAGGCCGGTGACACTCTGGCTCCCCCGCAGCGCACCGAGAAGGAGCGGCACACGTACCTGATCCACGGGCGTGATCTTTACGCGCAGTGCGTCAGCCTTTTCGACCGGATGTTGAAGCGCGATCCGACGAATGCCAACTGGCGAGTCCAGCAAGCTTACGCGGAGGTCAAGGTTGGCAGCATGAGCCAGCAGCTCCATGAGGCGGGTGACGGGGCGTCTTTGTCGCGGAAGGGGATGGCGACGTTGAAAGAGCTGGCTGCGAAGCCCGACGCATCGGTAATGGTGCTGGACTATGCCTTCGACGCCGCGCTGATCGTCGAGCCTGTGGAGCTTCGCGACCCACCTTTCGCCCTGGCCTGCGCCGAACGGGAGGTCGCTCTGGGACATAGGCAGATTCCCTCAGGATTTCTAGCGCTTGCCCGATCTTCCCGGGCAGCCGGGCAGGTCGGCAAGGCGCATGCTGCCGCCAAGGATGGCTTGGCGCTCCTGCCTGCGCCTCGTCCCGGCGAGGGGAAAGGTCGCATCCAGAAGCTGCTTGAAGCGGAGCTCCGTCCTTAGGCGGAGCGACTCCCTGACAGTCGGACTTGCCCGGTATCCTGCGTCGCGCCGTAGAATGAGGGCGCTGCACATCCACCCTGTCGCTCGTTGGAAAGGTTTTCATGCGATCCCCAATTCTTGCCGCCACGCTGCTCCTTGCTTCCTCTCTCTTTGCCCAGGACGCTCCACGCTGGACCGCTGAAAAAGCCAACGCC
>CAILBQ010000067.1 GCA_903832475.1 uncultured Acidobacteriota bacterium
CGTGTGAGTGTTGTTTTTGCGAGGTTTGAATGCGCTGTGCTTGGGGAGCGGTCGTGGTCTTGCTCTGCCTGATCGAGGCAGGCGCGCAAGGGATCGCCGCTCCGCAAGACGGCGACGCGCTATTCAAGGCGGGCAAGTCCGTTGAGGCTTGTGAGGCGTACGAAGCTGTGCTGGCGCGCGATCCCGCGAATCTCGCGGCGCAGGAGGGCGAAGTTGCGGCCAGCGAGCGGCTGGCGATTCAAGAGCGCGCGGCAGGGCGAAGGGATGATGCGCTGAAAGCTTTGTTACAGGCGCAGGAATATGTTCCCGACAACAAGAGGCTGCTGTACGACCTCGGCGTGTTGGAAGACGAGATGCGTCTTTTTGTGGATGCGGACCGCACGCTGACGCACCTGGAGAGCCTGGGGTCGCTAGATTCCTTAGGCCCCGAAGTGCTCTATGCGATCGGGCGCGTGAAGCTGGACGTGGGGCAACTGGGCACGGCGGAAGAGAAGATGGTGGCGTATTTGAAGCTGCGGCCTGAAGACGCTTCGGCGCATTACGGATTGGGTCGCGTGTATCGGCAGGGCTTGCAGTTTGACAAAGCCTGCGCGGAGTTTGAGCGATCGATCGAGTTGCAACCGCGACAAACGGAAGGCTATTACGAATTAGGCGATGCCGAGTTAGAGGAGGGCAGATTTACCGAAGCGATGGCAAATTTTCGCAAGACTCTGCAGCGCAATCCAAAACATGGCGGCGCATTGACGGACGAAGGTGTTGTGTATTTCAAACAAAAACAGTACGACAAGGCATTGACGGCTTTGCAGCAGGCGGTCGCCGCGGCGCCGGAATATCAGCAGAGTCACTACTACATGGGGCTGACGCTGGCGCGGCTGGGGCGTGCGGATGAATCCAAGCGCGAGCTGGACCTTGCCACGCAGATGGCGGAACGGGATCACAAGTTGGCAGCCGGGTTGAGGCTGCAAGGACAAACACAATGAGGCGAGCAAGCTTGAGGGTCTTGCCGGTTGCTGCGTTAACGGTAGCGGCTTCGATGTTCGCGCATGGCCAAAGCGCCAAGCCGGATGAGGCGAGCATGCACTGGTTGCAGCTAGGCTCTGAAGCCATGCATCGCGGGAATGCGGCCGAGGCTGCTGAGGATTTCAAGCATGTGGTGGAGGGCCAGCCGCAGTTGGCGGATGGATATTTTGGGATGGGTCTGGCGTTGCTGCGCGAGGGCAAGCTGAACGACGCCGAGAGTGCGTTAGAACAGGCTGTGAAGCTGAATCCCGACATGCGCGGGGCGCATATGTTTCTTGGGATCGCGCAGTACCAGATGAATAGGCCGGAAGAGGCAGCCGCCTCTCTGGAAGCTGAGTTGTCCGCACAGCCAGACAGCGTGGAAACGCTGAACTGGCTTGGCCTGGTATATCTGAGCGCCGGGCACGCAGACAAAGCGGCTGCGGCGTTTGACCGGGCGGTGGCACTGACGCCAAACGACGCGAGTCTGCAATATTATCGCGGCAAGGCGCATGCCCTGGTTGCGAAGGATGCCTATCAGCAGTTGTACAAGATTGATCCGGATTCGTGGCTGGTGCATCGGGCGCTGGGAGAAAGCCTTGCCGAGTCCGGTCAGCCAGATAAGGCGATCGGCGAATTCGAAGAAGCCGTGAAAAAGCAGCCAAATAATTCGGACTTATATGAGGAGTTAGGTGAGTCTTACCAGAAAGTGAGCCGCTTTGACGAAGCAATCAAGGCTTACCAGCAGCAGGTGCGACTGAATCCGCATAGCGCTATTGCTTTATACAACCTGGGCAAGATCCAGGTCGAACGAGGGGATGCCGCGGCCGGGGTAGCGCTGCTGCGGCAGGCGATTGACGCGCATGTCGATGCAGCTCCCGCGTATTTCTATCTCGGTACCGGACTGGCTGCTTTGAACAAAAATGAGGAAGCGGTCACCTGGCTGGAAAAAGCGATGCTAAGCCATCCTTCGCAGTTTATCCACGAGAGCGGCGAGTACGAGTTAGTGCGGAGTTATCAAAAGCTGGGCCGCAAGGAAGATGCGCAGAGGGCCGCGGAGGAGTTGAAGCGTCTGAAGGCCGCGAGTTCTCCGGGAAAAGCGGAGCAGCCGTAAGGGAACAAGGCGGCCTGCATTTTATTTTTTGCGCAAGTGCTTCATGGTGCCGCGAGGAAAGCCGGTGGACTCGCGCACGATGAGGTCAGTGGGGATGTTGAATTCCCGCTTGCCATGTACGGTTTCAGGAGATTCGACCTGGGTTCGCAACGCGCCGAACGCGGCCTTCGCCAACTCGTATCTGGACATCTGAATCGTGGTGAGCGGTGGCGTAGTGACCTCGGCGATGTGAATGTCGTCGAACCCGATGACCGAGACGTCGTCGGGAACGCGGAGGCCGGTTCGATAGAGCTTGTGGAGGACACCGATGGCCGTCATGTCGTTGGAGCAGAGGACGGCGGTTGGCACCTCTTTCAACGCGAGTAGTTTGTCCATTGCGGCAGCTCCGCCCTCAAGAGTGTGATCCCCTTCGGCGATCCTTGCTGGATCGGGAGCGATGCCGCATTCCTTCATGGACTTGGAGAAGGCGGCCAGGCGCGATTGTGCGGAGTGAAGTCCCGCAGGTCCAGAGACGAAGGCGATGTTGCGATGGCCTAGCGCCGCAAGATGTTGTACTGCCTGACGGATGCCATGGTGATAGTCAATCTTTAGAACGCTGACACCGGCTCGGTCCGGGCCTACGTCGATGAAAACCAGAGGGACTTTGCGTTTGGCCAGTTGATCGAGCAGTGGTTCTTCGAGACCGAAAGTCATGACAGCAACGCCTTCGACTTTTCGCTCGAGCATGCGGCGAATGCAGTGAGACATGCGCTTGGGGTCGTGGTTGGTGGAACTGACGAGGATTTCGTAGCCATGCTCGACAGCGATGTCTTCAAAGCCCTGGATGAGTTCAGGGAAGAACGGGTTGGTGATTTCCGAGATGAGCAGTCCGAAGAGCTTGCTGCGCCCGGAGACGAGGGCGCGAGCCTGGGTATTGGGGACAAAGTCGAATTTCTCGATAACGTCCCAAACACGCTTCGCCATCTTTGGATTGACGGTGCTGACGCGGTTGATGGTGCGGGACACGGTGGCGATGGAGACATTGGCCAGGCGGGCGATGGTGCGTATATCCATGCGATCGGGGATATCATCGGCAGCCGTTTTTTTCGGCGTCGTTCGTTCGGCCACAGGGGTCACCAGGAAATCGTTTTCGTCTGAAATCAACTTCAAGATAGTGTAGTTGATTACTGTGCACTGAGTAGAAATGTCATAGAGAGAAGACTGAACGTCAGCCCTGGTGCTGTGTATGGGGAGTAGCCGATTCGACGAAGGGATGGGCAATTCCGAGTGTTATTGACAAGGCTCTATAGAGGGGAATATACCTTGGTGTCTAATCAGGAGAGAACGTTTTCCTAAAAGCTGGCGAATACGCCTTGAGATCCATTACCCAGCTTGCTGCAATCGTTTTCCCAAAACAGTCCTTTTCCACCGTAGACCTTGGAGAGCGCCGTGCCCAATTCGTCCAGACCGCAAGTCTTTTCTAAAGCAAGAGTCGCCATTCCCATCTATCGCCGGCTTCGTTGCGCAGCCTGGTTGAGTTGCGTCGCGGCTGTTGCGCTGCTGGCGGGCTGCGGCGGTGGAGGTGGCGGAGGGACAACGCCGCCGCCGGCAACTCTGGAGATAACGAGCTCGACATTGACGAGTGGGACGGTCGGAGCCGCCTATAGCTTTGCCTTGACGGCGACGGGGGGCAGCGGTGCGGGTTACGCGTGGTCGGTGAGTTCCGGAACTCTGCCAGGAGGGACCACGCTTTCAACAGGCGGGACGATCTTAGGCAAGCCGACGGCGGCGGGCACATTCAAGTTTGTGATCGAGGTGACGGATTCGGCATCGCACACCGCCACGGCCAGCGAGAGCATTGTGATTGCCGCTCCGACTGCACTGAGCACCTACGAATTTACGGGCGATACGTCGCCGGTTCATGACCCCAGCATGATTCGCCAGGGGTCGACATACTACGTGTTTGTGACGGACGCGGGCGGGCAGTCGGGTTACATCCAAATTCGATGCTCAACAGACAAGATTGCGTGGACAGGCTGCGGGTACGTATTCACGGCGCTGCCCTCCTGGGTGAGCACGGCGGTTCCCGGGGCAACAGGAATCTGGGCTCCGGATATTTCCTATTTCAACGGCAGCTATCACTTGTACTACGCGGTATCGACGTTCGGCTCGCAGGTTTCGGCGATTGGGCTGGCGACGAATACCACGCTGGATTCGACCGATCCCAGCTACAAGTGGGTGGACCAGGGATTGATTCTGCAATCAACGACAGGGGATAACTTCAACGCTATCGATCCCAACATCCTGGTGGATGTAAGCGGCTCTGTGTGGTTGACGTATGGCAGTTTCTGGAGCGGGATTTTCCAGCAGCAGATCAATGCTGCGACGGGGAAGATCGCGAACGGGTCGAGCATCTATCACTTGGCCGAGCGCGCATCGAGCGTGGCGAATGATCCCATCGAGGGCTCTTCGCTCGTGCAAAAGGGAAGTTATTACTACCTGTTCGTGTCGTGGGACTACTGCTGCGAATCGACGCCGTCGCAGAGCGACTACAAGATCGTGGTGGGACGCGGAACAAGTCCGCATGGACCGTTCCTGGATCAGAGCGGGGTGGACATGGCTGCGGGCGGCGGAACGATCCTGCTGCAGGGCGATGGCGTGATGTGGGCTGGACCGGGCGGCCAGACGGCGTACATCGACCCGGCGGATGGAGACGTGATTACATTCCACGCGCTGAACCTGGCGCAGAATGGACTCGATTTCTTGTTTGTGCGGTCGCTGACCTGGGTGAATGACTGGCCGGTCATTGGGACTTCTTCGGTGACGACAGCGGATACGCTGGCAACAACTGCAACGACGCTTACGGCGTCTCCAACCAGCGCAGCGGTGGGAACGGCGATCACGCTGGATGCGGCGGTGACAGCGAGCGGCGGTGGTGAGCCCTCGGGGACGGTCAGCTTCAATTCGGGGAGCACGCTGCTGGGCAGCGGCACGCTGGATAGCAGCGGTAAAGCTTCGTTGACGCTGAGTACGCTGGCGGCAGGGACATATGCGATCACAGCGTCCTATGCCGGAGATGCTGCAAATGCTGCTTCGACCTCGGCTGCAGTGACGGTGACAGTAACCGGGCAGAGCGCGATCCTTACGCAGACGACAGTGTCGTCGGCGCATGCGAGCCGGCTACAGGGCCTGCCGCTGGCAATTGAAGCGACCGTCAAGCCAGCGTCGGGTGCTGTCGTGCCGACGGGGGCTGTGGCCTTTGTGGATGGAACGACAGCGCTGGGCTCGGGGGTGCTGGATATCAGTGGTCGCGCGACGTTGAACACGGCGAAGCTTGCCGTGGGAGCACACTCGATTACCGCGTCGTATGGAGGGGATTCGATCTATCATGGGTCGATTTCATCGACCTTTGCGGTGACGGTGACGCAGCCGGCGAAGGAGACGTACACCAATCCCCTGACGTTGACCGATTCAAAATTGGGAGCGGTGACGAGTTGTCCTGATCCTGCGGTGATCAAGGCGCAGAGCGGAACGGTCGATGCCTGGTATCTCTACTGCACAGGGGACGCGCACAACAGCAAAGACCTGGTGAATGGCGCGCTGAATGACAACCACCTCATCAGCATCTACCAGTCGAGCGATCTGGTGAACTGGACGTATGTGCGCGATGCATTTACGGCTCTGCCGAAGTGGGCAGGTGCGGGGGCCTTGGAGTGGGCTCCGGCGATCAAGTATTTCAACAATCAGTACTACCTGTACTACACGGTCACGGCGACGACTTACACCGGAGGGACGTCGGCGATCGGGGTGGGCACAAGCGCTACGCCGGATGGGCCATTCACCGACAGCGGGAGCGCGGTGGTGCAGCCGGAAGTAGTGCCCGCGACGATGGATGGAAGCGGGAACTATCGTTGGAACTTCGATGCCGACGAGATCCAGGATGCGAATGGGCAGCGGTATCTGCTGTTTGGTAGCTTCCTGGGAGGGATTTCTGTGCGCAAGCTTTCTTCCGATGGATTGACGACGGATGCTTCGAGCGAGACACAGATTGCGGACGATCAGCGGTATGAGGGCGGCGCGTGGTTCGAACATGGCGGATATTACTATCTGCTGGCTTCGGCGACCAACTGCTGCGCGGGGCCGCTGACGGGGTATGGTGTGTTTGCAGGACGGGCGGCGACGCCGCTGGGACCGTATGTGGATGCGACGGGAACTTCGCTGACTGGGACGAACGTAGGCGGCACGCCGGTGCTGGCGATGAATGGCAACAGCCTGGTGGGGCCGGGCGGCGGGAACGCATTCACGGATGAGGCGGGGCAAGACTATTACGTCTATCACGTGGTGTCGCTGGAGACGCCGTATTTTGCCGGGTTCAATGGATCGACGCAAAGGCCGGCAGCGATCGACGCGATTGACTGGGTGAACGGGTGGCCGGTGGCCCGCGGAGGCTTTGGGCCTTCGGACAGCTCTTCGCCGCAGCCCATGCCCGCAGCGCAACCGGGAGCGAGCAGCAACTACACGAAGACTCTTGCGGTGAACGACGCGCCCAACGTGGCCATCAGCGGGCTCAGCGATGAGTTCAACGAGACGACTCTGGGGGCACAGTGGAGGTCCGTCCACAGTATGCCGGCGATTGCTCTCACGGGTTCGGCGTTGACCATGCCGACGGTTGGGCTGGACACGACCAACGCAATGGCTTCGGTACCGCTGCTGGCGGAGAATGCTCCGACGGGCGACTACATGGTGGAGACAAAGGTGTCGCTGAACCTGCCTCCAACGGGGAACGGGGTTGATTACACGCAGGCCGGGTTGGTGATCTATGGCGACGATGTGAACTACCTGCGTATGGATCTGTATGCCAATTCAGATACGCGGCAGGTGGAATTCATCAAGTCAGAGACGCCGCCGGCAGCGAATGATCCAACGTGGAGCGCAACCGACCTCGGACCGGCTACCACGATAGCCGGGCAGCTTACGACGTGGATGCGCATCGTGAAGCGAACCATCGACGGGGTGGATACATACACCGCGTACAACAGCGTGGATGGGACAACATGGGCGCGCGCAGGGGCGTGGACGCATGCGCTGGGAGCTTCGCCGAAGATCTGCCTGTACGCGGGGAACCGGGCCGGGTACACGGCGAGCTTCGATACCGTCCACGTCTCCACCTTGCAGTAGAAGCTGCTCGGAATTTTTCTGGAACTTTGCCTTCGCAGTCCGCGTACCTTGCTGACAATGGCCGCGGTCTGCGAAGGCATTCCTTTGGCCAAAATGCGCACTAACCGTGCGCGGAGGCTGAGGGATGAGTGTATTCGGGGATCGGATCAAGCAGGTGGTGCGCAGGCTCGGCAGGTCGCCGATGTTTACCGCAATCACCTTGATTACGCTGGCGGTTGCGGTTGGTGCGAACACGGTGATCTTCAGCGTCATCGAGGGTGTGCTGCTGAAACCGCTGCCCTATCCGGAGCCTGATCGGCTGGTGGGAGTGTGGCATAAGGCGCCAGGACTGCCGGGGATGGACCGTCTCAACATGGCGCCCTTTCTCTATTTCATCGATCGCGAGCAAAGTAAGACGTTTGAAGATGTGGGGATCTTTACCGGTGATTCGCTCAGCGTGACGGGGATTGGCGAGCCGGAGCATGTGCGTGGTCTGGATGTGACACAGGGCGTGTTGCCCATGCTGCGGGTGAAGCCGGAGTTGGGACGGCTGTTTACGCAGGCGGACGATTCGCCGGGGAGTCCGGACACGATTCTGATTTCGAACGCATACTGGCGGCAGCGGTTTGGTGCTTCGCCCTCGGTCATTGGCAGAAGCGTCACCGTCGATGGCAAGCCGAGGCAGGTGATTGGCGTGCTGCCCAGGGGCTTTCACTTCATGGATCGCGAAGACGACGCGATCATCCTGCCGATGCAGTTGGATCGCAGCAAGACAACGCTGGGCAACTTTAGCTGGGACGGGATGGCGCGGCTCAAGCCGAGTGTCACCCTGGAGCAGGCGAACGCGGATATCGGCCGGCTGTTGACCATCGCGATCCATAGCTTTCCAGCGCCGGAGGGGTTCAGTGCCAAGGTTTTTGAGACGGCAAACTTGCAGCCCGATGTGCATTCGCTGAAGAAAGACGTTGTGGGCGATGTGGGTTCTGTGCTCTGGGTGCTGATGGGGTCGATCGGGATGGTGCTGCTCATTGCGTGCGCCAACGTTGCCAATCTGCTGCTGGTGCGCGTGGAAGGTCGCCGGCAGGAGCTGGCGATCCGCGCGGCGCTGGGCGCGGGCTTGCGCGGCATCGTAAGCGATTTGCTCCTGGAAAGCGCTGTGTTGGGGGTGGCGGGCAGCCTGCTCGGGCTGGCGCTGGCGTTTGGCGCTTTGCAGGCGCTGGTGGCCATGGCCCCGACCGGTCTGCCGCGCATTCATGAGATTGGGATCGATGTTCCGGTCCTGTTGTTCACGCTGGGTTTGGCTTTCTTTACGAGCTTTGTCATCGGCTCGATCCCGGTGTTGAAGTATGCCGGACCGAAGTTGAACTCCGGGCTGCGTGAGGGAGGACGCGGGCAGAGCCAGAGCCGGGAACAGCATCTCGCTCGCAACGTGCTGGTGATCGTACAGGTAGCCATGGCGCTGATGCTGCTGATCTGTTCGGGTTTAATGATTCGGACCTTCCAGGCGCTGTCGCATGTGCCGCCGGGATTCAGCGATCCCGACCAGTTGCTGACGTTCCGGCTGTTCATTCCAGAGTCTCGCGTGCCTGACAAAGACCCGGACCAGGTATTGCGCCTGCAGCGGGAGATGATTGACAGGATCGGAGCGCTGCCCGGTGTGACTTCCGTCGCGTTTGCGAATGGCATGCCCATGGATGGGGATGGTTCGAATGATGCGGTTTTTGCGCAGGATCGAGCCTATGCCGAGGGGGATCTTCCGCCCATACGGCGCTTCCGGTTTGTTACGCCGGGCTTGATGGGAACGCTGAAGACGCCGATGATTGCGGGCCGCGATATTACCTGGGACGAGATCGACAAGCGCGTGCCGGTGGCGATGGTTTCAGAGAACCTGGCGCGGGAATATTGGAAGGATGCTCGAAGTGCGCTGGGCAAGCGCATTCGCGTGGCCAACAGCGATGACTGGCGCGAGATCGTCGGCGTGGTGGGCGATGTGTATCAGGATGGCGTGAGCACACCCGCGCCGAAAACCGTGTACTGGCCTACGCTGATGAGCAAGTTCGAGGGGCAGCCGACGCGGCTTCAGCGCGGATTCACGATGGCGGTGCGCAGTTCGCGGGCGGGCTCGCAGTCATTCGTGAAGGAAGTGCAGCAGGCGGTGTGGTCGGTCGACGGAGACCTGCCGTTTGCGGATGTGCATACGCTGGGGTATTACTACACCAAGTCGATGGCGCGTACTTCGTTCACGCTGGTGATGTTGTGCGTGGCGGGAAGCATGGCGCTCTTGCTGGGCGTGGTTGGTATCTATGGCGTAATCTCGTATGCGGTGTCGCAGCGGACGCGGGAGATCGGGATTCGCATGGCGCTGGGTGCGCAACGGCAGAGCATCACCAGCATGTTTGTGCGCAGCGGGCTGGTGCTGACGGGCATTGGCGTGGTGTGCGGCCTGACGGCGTCGTTCCTGGCGATGCGGCTGATGAATTCACTGCTGTTTCATGTGAAGCCGGTTGATCCGTTGACATATGGGGTGATCACTGCAGGGATCGTGGTGATTTCGTATGCGGCTTGCTATGTGCCTTCGCGGAAGGCGGCGACGGTGGATCCGGTGCATGCACTGAGAGCGGATTGAGCTGACTCCAGAGAAATCCCA